>JALORV010000041.1 GCA_025458735.1 Burkholderiaceae bacterium
CTGCGGCACGCGCCTGCCTGGCTGGTCGCCCTGCTGGCGCCGGCGGGGCGCATGCCGCTGACGAACTACCTGCTGCAGTCGCTGGCGATGGGACTGCTGTTGACGGGCTGGGGGCTGGGACTGGGCGACGCGCTGTCGTACTGGCAGCTCAGCGCGCTGGCGCTGGTGATTTTCGCCGTGCAGGCATTGCTCAGTCGCTGGTGGCTGGCGCGGACTGCGCAGGGCCCACTCGAAGCGCTGTGGCGGGCCTGGACCGCAGGCAGCGGCCGACGCGTTCCGCCACCGCTGTGACGCCGAAGTGGACCGTCGGCCCGACGCTACAAAGCCAGCGTCAGCTCGATCGTGTCACCGGTCCGCAGCTCGCTGCCGGCGCCGCGCGTCACGATGGCGTTGACGCCGAAGGTCACGCCACCCGCCGCATCGTCCCGGCGGTACTGCGCCAGCGTGTCGCCCGGCTCGCTCGATTCGCCGGTGGCCGGATCGACATCGGGAACGGTGCAGCGGACGCAGGGCTTGACCACGCGCAGTTCGATATCGCCGCTTGCGAGCCGCGCGACGTAATCTTCCTCGAAGGCATCGACGCCGCCCAGCACGAGATTCGGGCGAAAGCGCTCGATGCCGACCGCCGGCAACGAACTGCGCGCGAGCCGGCCGTTGAGCTCGGCGAGCGAGGCGGTCGAGGCCACCAGCAGCGCGAAGGCGTCCGCAAACTTGTACGGCGCCGCCGTCGCGCCGGTGTAGCGCACGTTTGAAAGCCGCCGCGCCTCGGGATCGAAGCGCATCAGCCGGCACGGCCGCCCGAGGAACTGCGTCAGCCAGGCATCGGCGACTTCGCCCTGAGTGACCGCGGCGACCGTGTCGTTCCAGACCTGCACGCTGATGACGTCGCCCTCGCTCGCCAGCGGCACCTCCAGCTGCAGCATGCCGGGCGCCCTGACGCGCAGCTCGGTCGAGGTGAGCCGCGTTTCGATCAGCGCCATTTTCGGCAGCTCGCGCTGGCTCAGGAACTCGCCGCTGGCATCGACAACCACCCACTCGCGGTCACCGACGCCGTCGATCTCGAGTCCGGTGGCGGCCACGGTGGCGCGGTCGACCGCGAAGCCGCGGCAGCCCTTGATCGGATAGATGAACAGTTGGTCGATGGTGGCGTGCGTCGTCATCGGATCCGGCCTCAGACGTTGAAACGGAAGTGCATCACGTCGCCGTCGGCCACGACATAGTCCTTGCCTTCGAGCCGCATGCGGCCTGCTTCCTTGGCGCCGGCCTCGCCCTTGAACTTCACGTAGTCGTCGAAGGCAATGGTCTCGGCGCGGATGAAGCCCTTCTCGAAGTCGGTATGGATCACGCCGGCCGCCTGGGGCGCCGTCGCGCCGCGCACCACGGTCCATGCCCGTACTTCCTTCGGTCCGGCGGTGAAGTAGGTCTGCAGGCCGAGCAGCTGATAGCCGGCACGGATCACGCGATCGAGCCCCGGCTCGTGCATGCCCATGTCCTCGAGGAACACGGTCCTGTCCTCCTCCGACAGGTCGGCAATCTCAGCCTCGACCTTGGCGCACACCGCCACCACCGGCGCGTTCTCGCGTGCCGCAAAGGCGCGCACCTGCTCGAGCAGCGGATTGCCCTCGAAGCCGTGTTCCTCCACGTTGGCGACGTACATCGTCGGCTTCGCGGTCAGCAGGAACAACGGCCGGATCACCTCGCGTTCCTCGGGGTAGAGGTCGACGCTGCGCACCGGCCGCGCCTCGTTCAGCGCCGGCTGGATCTTCTCCAGCGCATCGACCAGCCAGCTGCTTGTCGACCGTCTGCAGGTCGGCCAGTGCCAGCTCGGTGTTGATGACCTCGATGTCGGACACCGGATCGATCTTTCCTGCGACGTGGACGATGTTGGGGTCGTCGAAGCAGCGCACGATGTGCGCAATCGCGTCGCACTCGCGGATGTTGGCGAGAAACTGGTTACCCAGGCCCTCGCCCTTGCTGGCGCCCGCGACCAGGCCGGCGATGTCGACGAACTCGACGGCGGCGGGCAGCACGTTCTCCGGGCGGGCGATCGCGGCCAGCGCGGCGAGGCGAGGATCCGGCACCTCGACGATGCCGACGTTCGGCTCGATGGTGCAGAACGGATAGTTCTCGGCGGCGATGCCGGCCTTGGTGAGCGCGTTGAAGAGCGTCGACTTGCCGACATTGGGCAGGCCGACGATGCCGCATTTCAGAGACATGGACGGACTTTCGGGGTGGCGTGCCGCCTCGCAGGCTGGCGCACGCAGGAAAAGTCCGCGATTATCGCCGACCCGGAGGAAGACGATGAACGTACATCTGGTCGAAATCACCAAGGACACCGTGCGCGCCGTCTGCAGGCTCGATGCCGGCGACGACGGCCAGCAGGTCGCGCCGAACGCGTTCTCGATCGCGCAGGCCTACTTCGCGCCCGAGGCCTGGTTCCGGGCGATCCACGCAGATGGCGAACTCGCGGGCTTCCTGATGCTGTACGACCCGTCGCTGTCGCCGGCGCCAGAGGAGAAGGAGTTCATGCTCTGGCGGCTGATGATCGACGCGCGTCATCAGGGCCGCGGCATCGGGCACGCCGCGGTGGCACGGTTGTGCGAACACGTTCGCACGCGGCCGGGCGGCAACGCGCTGTACGTCTCACACGTCAAGGCGGCCGATCGGCTGGCGCGGTTCTACGCGTCGCTCGGGTTCGCCTACACCGGCGACGAGGAGGACGGCGAGCTGTGGATGGTGCGGCCGCTGGCATGAACGTCTGCCGCTGCTTCAATGCGCCCGTGTCGCAGTCCGCGCGCAGCACGTAGATGCTCTGTGGCACCCTTGCGCCAAGATGCCGACTGGTTTGCCGAGCCCGGCACGCGTTCGCACGCCTCCGAATTGCAGGCGTACTACGAAGCCAATCCGGAGTACTGGCGGCTGGTGCACGGCCATCCGCCGCCGCCCGGCGAAGCCGAGGAAGGCTTCGACTTCAAGCCGCCGGAGATGCCGTACCGCAGCCTGCCCGTCTGGCTGATCCGCGAGCGGGTCTCGGGCCGGCTGATCGCTGATCTGTGGGTTGCTACCGACCTGCTGGCGCCCGGCGTTTCGCATCTCGGCTTCTTCCTGATCGAACGCGCTCGCCAGGGCAGCGGATTCGCCGACGAACTGCACGAGGCCTACGAGGCCTGGGCCCGGGGGGACGGAGCGCGCTGGCTGCGGCTCGGGGTGGTCGAGAACAACCGTCGGGCAACGGCGTTCTGGCGGCGCATGGGCTATGTCGAGGTGACCCGGCGCGGCGATGTCGTGATCGGTGCACTGACGCACCAGCTTCGCATCATGGTCAAGGTGTTGCCCGGCTCGACGCTCGATGATTACCTCGCCGCCGTGCCGCGCGATCGCGCCGTGGCTTAAAGAGGGCGGGTGATCGAAAGGTCCGGCCGCTCGAGCCACGCGGCGGCGTCGTCGGCGAACCGCTGCATCTCGGCGATCGCGCGTTCCCACGCGGCAATTCGCGCCGCGTGATTCAGGCCGTAGCGGTAGAAGTCCTGGCGCTCGGGCAGCCGGCCGTTCGGCAGCCGCGCCAGCATCGCCGGCGAGGGCGCTATCAGCACGACGCTGGCGAGCCACGGGTGCGCACGCGGCCGCGCCCGCCAGCGCAGCGACTTGTCGAGCCAGCCCGGCGTCACCCACGGCACGAAGTGCGGGTAAAGCGTGAGTCCCGGCAGGCGTGCATAGGGCAGCAGCAGGTGGTAGTCGATCAGTCCGCCGTCCCAGTAATCGCCGGGCGGCGCGCCGTCGATGTCCCGCACCGGTTCGCACACCAGCGGGATCGAGCCCGATGCAAGCAGCGCGTCCTCGCGATTGGCCGCCGTCAAAGGCACCTGCTGATCGCCGAAGGCGTCTTCGTAGCGCAGCGCCGAAACTGCGCCGGCACCGAACACCACGCGCTGCAGGTGCTGCGCCAGGCGGGAACGCGCGAGGACATTGGCGAAGGCCGCGCGCGCAAACGCCGTGCGTGTACCGGCGGCGAGCGGAGCGCGGGCGCGTGCGGAGATCACCGACAGCGCGACCGCCGGGCGCTGTGCAACGGGTGTCGCGCAGACCGCCTGTGCCAGCCGGCGGCAGGTCGCGGCGACCATCGCGGGCGAAGGGCGCTGCGGATAGTTCTGCTCGCGCACGTAGGCATGCTGCAGGCGGTCGAGTGCGTCGGCAGCGTCCGGCCGCGCGAGCGCTGCCATGCGCCAGGCACCGATCGATGCGCCGACGAGCTCGACCCGAGGCATGCGGGCCAGCCAGGATGCAGCCAGCCGGCGGTCAAACGGCAGCAGCGCCAGGCCCTTCGGTCCGCCCGCCGCCGCCGGGATGCAGGCGACATCGGCAGGCGTGAGGCCGCGCTCCTCGATGTGGCGCCGCGCGACGGCGCCGAGGCGGATGTCAAGCGTGCCCTGCGCCACGCCGGTGATCAACGCGTGTGCAGCTTGAGCATCGCCGCTTCGAACTTGCCTTCGGCGAGCAGTTCGACGATGCCTTCACCGCGGTCGACCGCGTCGTCGATCAGGGCCTGTTCCTCCTTGCGCGGCGGATGCAGGACGAAGTCGGCGACCTCCTGCTGCAGCTGCAGCGTGCGCGGATGGCCGATGCCGATGCGCAGTCGCCAGAAGTCGGCCGTGGACAGGCGCGCCTGCGTGTCCTTGAGGCCGTTGTGCCCAGCGGTGCCGCCGCCGCGCTTGAGCTTGACCGCTCCCGGCGGCAGATCGAGTTCGTCGTGCACGACCAGGATCTCGGTCGGCAGGATCCGGTAGAACAGCGCCAGCGCCACGACCGACTGGCCGGAGCGATTCATGTAGGTGGTGGGTTTCAGCAGCCAGAGCTCGCGGCCGCCGAGGCGGACACGGGCGACGTCGCCATGGAACTTGCGCTCGCTCGAAAAGCGCGCACCGGCACGGCGCGCAACGGCGTCCACCAGCCAGTAGCCGGCGTTATGCCGTGTGGCCGCGTACTCGGCGCCGAAGTTGCCGAGGCCGACGACGAGCCGGATGCCGCGCGTGTGTTCGCTGTCTTCCATTGCCCGGAGTCACGCGTCGCGCGCAGCATGCCGTGCGACGGCAGTGCCGCGGGGCGCGCAGAAAAAAGGCCCGCTGCCATTCCGGCAGCGGGCCCGATTGTGCCGGAGCCGCGTGAGCGGGGCGGTTACTTCTTCTTCTTGTCGCCGCCCTTGTCGTCCTTGGCGTCCTTGCCGCCCTTGCCTGCGGCGGCCGGCGCTGCTGCGACCGGCGCCTTCTGGGCGGTGGCGGGCACATCGGCCGCCGCCACCGGCGCGGCCGCCTCTTCCTCGGCCTGCTCGCCATGCGTCGACACGGCGACCACGACCGGGTTCTCCTTGCCCTTCAGCACCGGAGTCACGCCCGCCGGCAGCTTCAGGTCACGCACGCGCACGGTCTGGTGCGCCTGCAGTTCCGACAGGTCGACGGCGATGAACTCCGGCAGGTCCTTCGGCAGGCACGCCACGTCGACCTCGGACATGATGTGGCTGATCAGGCCGCCGGCCAGCTTCACTGCCGGCGAGTTCTCCTGCCCGCTGAAGTGCAGCGGCACGCGCATGTGGATCTTCTGGTCCTCGGTGACGCGCTGGAAGTCGATGTGCAGCACCTGCGGCTTGTACGGGTGCATCTGGAAATTGCGCAGCAGCACCCGCTCCGACCGGCCATCGAGTTCCATGTCGAGGATCGACGCATGGAACTTCTCCTTGCGCAGCGCGTGGAACAGCGGGTTGTGCTCGACCATGATCGGCTGCACTGCGGCACTGCCGCCGTACAGGATGCCCGGAACCTGGCCGGTGTGGCGCAGGCGGCGGCTCGCACTCGTGCCTTGCGCGTCTCGTTTGGTTGCAACAACTTTCATTTGACACTCCACTTGGTGCCTGCAGACCGCGACCAGTCACGACAGGCCGTTGCGATGCGGCGACATGCCGCACCGTGATGCTCTTTTGCTTATTCGATCCTCATTCGATGCTCATTCAATGAACAGCGAGCTGACCGAATCCTCGCGGGCAATGCGCGAGATGGTCTCGCCCAGCAGCGCCGCGCACGACAGCTGGCGGATCTTCGGGCACGCTGCCGCTGCCGGCGACAGCGGGATGGTGTCGGTCACGACCAGCTCATCGATCACGGAGTTCATCAGCCGCTCGACCGCCTTGCCCGACAGCACCGGGTGCGTGGCATAGGCCATCACGCGCTGGGCGCCCTCGTCGCGCAGCGCCTGCGCGGCCTGGCACAGCGTATTCGCGGTGTCGACCATGTCGTCCATGATCACGCAGTTGCGCCCCTCGACCTCGCCGATGATGTGCATCACCTCGGCGACGTTCGCGCGCGGCCGCCGCTTGTCGATGATCGCCAGTTCCGCATCCATGCGCTTGGCCAGCGCGCGGGCGCGCACCACGCCGCCGACGTCGGGCGAGACCACGACCAGGTTGTCGTAGTTGTGTTTCCACAGGTCGCCGAGCAGGATCGGGCTGGCGTAGATGTTGTCGACCGGGATGTCGAAGAAGCCCTGGATCTGGTCGGCGTGCAGGTCCATGACCAGCACGCGGTTGATGCCGACCACCTGCAGCATGTTGGCCACGACCTTGGCACTGATCGCCACCCGGGCGCTGCGTGGCCGCCGGTCCTGGCGCGCGTAGCCGAAGTAGGGAATCGCGGCCGTGATGCGGCCGGCCGAGGCGCGCTTCAGCGCATCGGCCATGATCAGGATTTCCATCAGGTTGTCGTTGGTCGGCGCGCAGGTCGGCTGCAGGATGAAGACATCCTTGCCGCGCACGTTCTCGAACAGTTCGACCGTGACCTCGCCGTCGGAGAAGCGCGACACCTGCGCCTTGCCGAGCGGAATGTTGATGTGCTGTGCCACGGCCTGCGCGAGCTTCGGGTTCGCGTTGCCCGTGAACACCATCAGGTTGTCGGGGACCATCAAGGCCATGGCCTGCATGCCTGCGCGCGGGGCGCGTCCGAAACACTACGTTGGGGCGCCAGGGCCCGCGAGCCGAGCGGCGCCCGGACTATCCGGTGCGCCCTGCGACCGTCACGCACCACGCGGCGGTGCGTGCGATGGCTGGGGAGGAAGGATTCGAACCCTCGAATGGCGGAATCAAAATCCGCTGCCTTAACCAGCTTGGCGACTCCCCAGCACTGACCTGACTGCAGCGTCACAGGCCGCATCTGCGACCATGACGCTCACTGCACCTACTACTGCATCCTGCCCGCGGCTACCACGGCAGCAGCGGATGTTGCGGCAGACCCTGCACCGCCCAGCCCTGCCAGCTGCCGGGCAAACCGGCGATGGCAGCACGGGCCGCGTCTGCGCTACCGGTGACGGTGAATACCGCCGAGCCCGAACCGGTCATGCGGGCCGCGCCATGCGTCGCGAGGTGGGCCAGCGCGCGCTCGATCTCGGGACACCTGCGACGCGCCACCGCTTCGAGGTCATTGCGCCCGAAACAGGAAACGCCGAGCGCTGAGATGTCACCATCCGCCACAGCAAAGTCCGCCATTTTCGTGGCTTTGGTATTTCGTGTCAAACCGGGGTCTTCGAAGATTTCCTTAGTCGAAACAGCCACTTGTGGCCAGATCACCGCGTAGTGGGCCGGCTCCAGCCCAACCGGCGTCAGGCGCTCGCCGCGGCCTTCGGCCAACGCATTGCTGCCATGCACGAAAAAGGGCACATCGGCCCCGAGCTGCAGCGCCATGTCTGCCAGCCTCGTGCGGTCGAGTCGCAGCTGCCAGATCCGGTTCAGCGCCACGAGCGTCGTGGCCGCGTCCGACGAGCCGCCGCCGAGGCCGGCACCGGCCGGAATGCGCTTGGTCACGCGAATCCGCGCGCCGAAGCGGCAGTTCGTCTGCTGCTGCAGCAGGCGCGCTGCGCGCAGGGCGAGGTCGGCCTC
>JALORV010000432.1 GCA_025458735.1 Burkholderiaceae bacterium
GCGTTCGTGTTCGACAAGGTCGTTGTCGACGAGTGCCCATTCAACTGGAAAACGTTTCTCGAGATCTTCCTCGAGCTTTATCACGTCGAGGCGATGCACCCGGGCCTGCAGAAGTGGGTCGATGCCGGCAACTACGAGTGGGGTTTCGGCGACCGCTGGAGTTACCAGATTCTCGGCATCAAGGACGAGTTGAAGTCGCAGGTTTCACCGAACTACCAGCGCTACCGCGACGCGATCCTCGCGTACTCGGGTGGCGCGCTGCCGAAGTACGGCACGGTGTGGTCGATTTTGTACCCGAACGTGATGCTCGAGTGGTATCCGTACGGGCTGGTCGTGTCGACGCTGATTCCGCGCTCGCCGGACCACACGACCAATATCGTCGAGTTTTACTACCCCGAGGAAGTGCAGGCCTTCGAGCGGCAGATCGTCGACGCGCACCAGGCTGCGTACGCCGAGTCCGCCGCCGAGGATGCCGCCATCTGCAGCCGCCTGCATCGCGGCCGCCGGGCCCTGTGGCTGGCGGGCGAAGACGACGAAGGCCCTTATCAGACGCCGCATGAAGACGGCATGATTCACCTGCACGACTGGATCCGGCGCGAGCTGCGCCAGCGCAGGACCGCCTAGCAGCGTTCCCGCGCGGCCTCGGAGCAGCTGGCCGGGCTTTTCAGGGTCTCGTCCGTCGACAAGGTCTCGTCGCGTCGGGCGTTGAGCCAGGCGGCCAGCGCGGCATCCATGCCGGCGGCGTGCAGTTCGAACCACTCGGTGACGGCAGCAGCCAGTCGCTCGGCCGGTGCCCGGTCGCCGGCGCCGTGCCGCCGGCACACCTCCGCCACCACCTCCAGCACCATCGCGTGCTCGCGCTCGTGGCATCCGGCGGGCGGGAACGACGTCTGCGCCATCAGCGCTTCCTCGTGGCTGAAGTGGCGCCGGAGATGATCCTGCAAGGCCGCCAGCGCGGCGTCGATGCCGGCCTCCGCCTCGATGGCGTCGGACAGCCGCAGCAGCATTGACTCGCACTCGACGTGCAGCGCGTCGATCGAAGGCACGCCGACCGCAAAGGAGCCGCGACCCGTTGCCCGCGGAGTCGTGCCGGCCGCGGCGGCCGCATCGGCGGGGGCGTCGTTCAACCCGGCGCCCCCTTGAGGAACGCGGCCAGCTCGGCATCCTCGGACTGCGCGTGGATGGCGAACCAGTTCATCAGATCGGCCGAGTAGCGGCGCACCGCCTCGACGTCGCCGGCGTCGAAGCGACGGCGCACGTCGGACACGGAGTCGAGCAGGTGCTCGTGCGCCCGCTTGTGGCGCGCATAGTGCGAGTAGCCTTCCTGCAGCATGAACGACTCTTCGGTGTCGCAATGGCGCAGCAGGTGCTCGTGCAATGCCAGCAGGTGAGCGCCGTAGTCGGCTTCGGCCGGGTCATTGAGGGCCTCGAGGATCGACTCGAACTCGCGATGCAGATCGTCGATCGGCTTGAATCCGACCAGGATGCGGTCGTGGTTGAGGGTGGCGCTCATGGCATCCCCTTGGCAGCGGTATGTGCGCCAGAAGCTAAGGCGCCGGAACGGGCGCGCGGTTGATTCAGCGCAAGGGCCGGTCGACCGGACGCCCGGGCCAGTAAAAAGGCCCGGCACATCGATGTGTGCCGGGCCTCGCGGCGACGGATCGCCGTGGGTGGCGGATGACTCCGCCTGAAACCTGCTACCGGTACACCATGACCGGAATCGTCGAGTGAGTCAAGACTTTTTGTGTTTCGCTGCCGAGCAGCACGGCACTGAGGCCCTTGCGGCCATGGGAGGACATGAAAATGACGTCGCATCCTTTCGCCTTGGCCGTGTCGATGATGGCCTCGTAGGGCGAAAACGACTGCGCCGTCATGGTTTCCACCGGTACGCCGGCCTTGGCCGCGGCATCGGCCACCTTGCCGAGCCGCTCGGCAGCGACCTTCATCATGCGCTGCTCATAGTCGTCGAGGGTCTCCGGGCGGTACTCGGACGCCATGGCGGACAGGTCCGATCCATCCGTGGGCAGCAGGATCTTCTTGAACATCATCGGCCTCGCTTTCCGTGATCAGACTATCTCGTGGCCGCGGAACGCCGTTGACAGACATCAAGCGGCGCCCGAACCCGCTGCGACCAAGGCATTCAAGGCAACGGCAGCGGCCACGAAGCCCATGGTAGCGGTCACTGCCACGCTCGAGCCGTAGCCCGCGCACGAGAGGCCGGCCACCGACGCGGCTGCGGAACGGCGACCCCCGGCCGGACGCTGCACGGGTTCGTCAGAGTACACCGCAGTGACATGGAATCGGCCGGCGCGCCCGGCGGCGGCGGCGGGAAACCCGTGATCACGCCGCAGCCGCTGTCGCACACGCGCCAGCAACGGGTCGCCGGCGATCGAGCCGAGGTCGCCGCTGTCGATGCGCAGCGGATCGATGCGGCCGCCGGCCGCTCCACAGGTCACCACCGGCAGGCCGATCGCACGGGCGTGTGCAATCAGGGCCGCCTTGGCGTTCACCTGGTCGATGCAGTCGAGCACGAAGTCGTGGTCGTCCAGCAGGCGCGCAACGTTGTCCGCACTGACGAAGTCGTCGACGGTACGCGCCGTAGCTGTCGCCCAGCGCATGGATCTGCCGGTTGGTGTTCGACTCGGCGATCACATCCATGTCGATCAGCGTGATCCGGCCGACCGCGGAGCGCGCCAGCGCCTCGGCCGCCCAGGTGCCGACCCCGCCGATGCCGACCACGACGACCCGCGCGGCACGCAGCCGCGCCGCCCCCGCTTCACCGTACAGCCGCGCCACGCCGCCGAATCGCCGCTCGGGCGTGTCGACTCCGGTCGCCGCAGCGGCGTGCACGGTCATCGGCTGCCTCAGCTGCCGCGCACCATCTGCACGATGCGCGACACGTCCAGCGTGCGCGCCTGCTGCTCGATCTGCGGCAGGTACTGCGTCTGCAGCGACTTGCCCTGCGACAGCATGTCGGCAAAGGTGCGCTTGAGCAGGTCGGCCGACATCACGCGCCCGCCCGCGTAGTAGCGCCGGGCGACTTCGCCGATCGCATAGGTCGTCGCGAAGGAAAACAGCGCCCCGGTCGCTCCGCGCGCGAGGCCGCCGGCCAGGCCTCCGGCCACCTTGCCGAACAGGCCGCCCACCAGCTTGCGTCCGATGGTTTCCAGGTACTGGCCGGTCAGTCCGACGCCGACTGTCGCCAGCAGGTCGCCGATCTGCGCCTTGTCGGCTTCGTAGCCATGGGCGCGGCCGATCCGGTGCACCAGCCGCATCTGCAGCGGGATGATGGCCATCGACGCCAGCGACTGCGGCAGCAGCTCGAGCGCGCCGTTGACGATCGCCGCATTCAGGATCATCTTGTCGAGTTCCGCAGCAGGCACCGACGAAGTCGCGGCCACCACCTCGGGACGCGGCGCAGCTGCAGCCGGGGATGGCAGCGGCAGCGTCGCCAGTTCATCCGCATCGACCGCAGCGCCGACGATGGTCGGCTGATCCAGTCCGAGGCGGTTGCCGAGGTCGGCCAGAAAGCGCGTCTCGTCGTCGTTGCGCAGCCCATCGGCATCGCAGACGCCGACCGCCAGTTCGTAGGCCAGGCGCCTCGACTCGGCCGTCGTCAGCTTCGCGGCGACGTCGGCAACCGACACGCGACCGAGCAGCACGTCCTGCATCAGGGCCGGCACGTTGAGCGATGCATCGAGCGCCTC
>JALORV010000433.1 GCA_025458735.1 Burkholderiaceae bacterium
GTGCGGATGCCCACCGGCTCGATACCGGTGATCCTGGAGAAGCGCACGACCTCAGGTCGGGTGAGACGGATCTGCGAGCCCAGGTGGATCATCGGTTGGCGGCAGGATGGATCTGCCGTCATCTTGACCGCGAAACCGTCGGTCCGGCGCAGCGTCCGCAGCGGTCAAGCATCAAATTTCTGCAGTGATCCTCGCGTGACGCCGTGGTGTCACCGGCGCCGATCCGTCGGCCCGAACCCCGCCAACGGCGTCGGAATTCCGCAACAGGGCCGCAGCACGAAGGGCTCGCGACGGCACGGCCCGGTCCACCACCACCACCAAGCCTGCCCGATCGCCGCCGCTTGAACGCGGCGCCCGCGGCGTGCGCTTGAGCCTTCACACCCCTTCGATCAGACTGGCCAGGCCTCGTCGCACTCCATCGTGGGGTGCTGTCCGGCACAGGTGCCGGCGTCGCAGTCGATACCTGCCTTCTTCAGCCGTGCCGGCGCCCGTCGGCACCTTCTTCCCGTGCGGGGACCTCGTCCCCAACGGGAGCGGCGTTCCCGCCTTCTTTTCATCAGAGAGGAGAACGCCATGAATGTGACCACCCTGTCCCGCGAGGACCTGGTCAACGAGATGCTGGCCCCGCTGCCGGAGGGCTGTGCGGCCGGGCCGCTGCGGGTCAGCGATGCCGAGCCGTTGCCGGCGCATCCCGAGTCGCCGGAGTCCTTGCTCGCCCGCCGGCTCAGCGTGGCCCGCGAGCTGCTCCTTCGCGACCTGCGCGAGCAGATGGCCAGGGGCCCCGCGATGATCTCGCCGCAGGTCCTGCGCGACTGGCTGCGCCTGTATTGCGCCGGGCTGGAACACGAGGTTTTCCTCGTGCTGTACCTGGACGCCAACCATCGGTTGATCGCCCATGAAGAGTTGTTCCGCGGCACGCTGACCCAGACCTCGGTCTATCCGCGAGAGCTGGTCAAGGGCGCGCTGGCGCGCAATGCGGCGGCACTGGCGGTGGCCCACAACCACCCCAGCGGCCAGGCCGAGCCCAGCCGCGCCGACGAGTACCTGACGAAGACGCTGAAGTCCGCGCTGAGCCTGGTGGACGTCCGGGTCCTCGACCACTTCGTCGTCGGCGGCGATCAGGTCGTGAGCCTTGCCGAGCGCGGACTGATCTGAGTTCGTGCACGCCGTCCATCCGGCGCGCCGCATCCCGGCCCGCGAACCCCGCAGGTCCGCCCGTACGGGCGGACCCGCGGGCCCCTCCACTTCCCGAGACGAGACCCCCATGCCGGCGAGAACCCCACCGCCCTGCCCCGTCTGTGCCGGCCTCGGCGTGCCCCTGGGCACGCTGGGCCGCCTGCACTGGTTCCGTTGCCGCGACTGCGGCATGCCGTTCGGCCGCGCGACCCGTGAAGGTCGGCACACGCGCCGAACGCCCGAGTCACCTTCCATTCCTGGAGAATTCCACCATGGACACACCCCCCATCGCCAAGCTGCGCCAGCAGGGCGAAATGCTGGCGACGCTGTCGATCACGCATCTGACAGCCGCCACCCGAAGAGGGCTGGCCGGTGACACCCTGTCGGTCAATGCCTATCCGACCGCTTGCGGCGGCTTCGTCTACGTCGGTGCCCCGCGGTACCGCATGCCGACGGAGCCCGATCTGGCCGCGATCTTCGAGGCCGCGGAGCAGGCCGGGGTCGTCTGGCTGATGTTCGACCGCGAGGCGGCCGTGATCGACGGCCTTCCCGTCTTCGACGGGGCGGAGCCCGACTCCTGAGGCGGCGGCCGGGCGGCCACCAGGTTGTTCGTGCAGGTAGAGCCTGTCGGCGCCGCTGCGCATGGCAATGGCGGCGACGTCACCCACGCGAGCCTGCACGAACTCGACACGGCCCGCACGGACATCGCCTCGTCGACCGGCAGGTTCGTCGCACCCGCCATCCCGGCGCCCGCCAGGCTGATCGCCCAGCGGGCCAGGGATCGGCGCTGCAATGCCGGCAAATCTTCGACCGACCGCCCAAGGCCGCTTCTGCTTCTGCTTCTGCTCCTGCCTCTGCAAATGACGATCACCCCGAACCGGACATGCATGGGTGCCTGGGACGCCCCGCAGGTTCAGCGCCCGAGGCCGGCGCCGTCAGGCTCGCCTTCGCATGACCGTGGAACCGCAGCTGCCGCCCGGGCCGCACCGGATCCGCCGCACATGGAGACCCCGCGCACCCGACCGCCGTGATCGCACCGCTGGCGGTTCAGGCCCGACGTGGCGGCGCCAGCCTCGAGGTGATGCTGGCCATGAACCCACAAGGCGCAGCCTGGCTGACCGGACGCGATCCGGTCGGGCGCTGCAGGCCTAGCCTCGAGACCATCGCACGCTTGTTCATTTCGAGGCACCCCCATGAACACCTTGACGAAACTGGCGCTGGGCCTGATGGGCCAGCTCAAGCCGCAGACCGCCATCGATGCACCCGCGTCCGTGGCCGGCATCAACCGGCCCGACATGGGCGGTCGCACGGCGCCCAGCGCCCTGAACTCGCAGGAGGTCCAGCTCTACGTCGCGATGCCGCAAGGGCTGTTTCACTACGATGCTGCCGGGCATGCGCTGCAGATGACCGTGGCCAGCGACGTGCGTCGCGTCACCGGCTACCAGGACTTCGTCGACACGGCCCCGCTCGACCTGGTGTATGTCGCCGACCACGCGCGCATGAAGCTGGTCCCGGCCGCCCAGCGCGAGCGCTATGCATTCGCCGCGGCCGGTGCCATGGCGCAGAACGTCTACCTCTTCTGCGCTGCCAACGGCCTGGCGACCGTTCTTCGCGCGTGGTTCGACAACCAGGCCTTGTCGCAGGCCATGGCGCTGGCGTCGGATCAGCAACTGCTGCTGTGCCAGACCGTGGGACGCAACAAGGCGGCAGGGCCGGCCTGATCGTGCACCGGTGACGCGCAACTGCCCGCGTGCACGGGCGCGAGGATGACCGCGTTCACGGCTTGCCTACAGATCGGCCTCGAACAGCGGCGGCTGCCGAAGGTCGGCATCGACGTCCATCAGGACACTGGCCAGTTCCAGGGCGCGCCACAGCGGCGCCGGCATCCGCATGATGGCCTGCGGGGTCCTGGCTTCGGCAATCCACGAGCCGATCTCCCTTCAGGCGGTCGTCATGGCCATCGACAGATGCAGTTCCGGCATTCCCGAGACACCTGCGGCACCATCAGGCCCGAGCGGTCACGATCTCTTCGAGGCGCGTCGTGTACCGGGGCGAGCGCCGCTCCTGCCTGCCCGCGTGTTCGCCGTTGCCGGCCTGGTGCGCCGCGCTGGCCACGGTGACG
>JALORV010000434.1 GCA_025458735.1 Burkholderiaceae bacterium
CGCAGTGCGCAGGATGTCTCGGCAGGCTGGCTCGAGATCGGCCCGGCGCGGCTGATGATGACCGACGGCCGGCCGGCGACCCGGCGCGCGATGGAAGAAAAGCACGAGCACCTGGTGCTGTTCGATCTTGCGCTTGACTACTCGAAGACCCCGCGTCTCGGGCTGGCGCGCGCCGACCAGTGCGGACAGGCGGCCTTCCGCACCGTCTGCGCCACGCTGGGCCAGGCGGGCTTCGCCTGTTCGCCGCTCGACGATGTCGCCGGACTGGTCGTGATGCGGCTGATCTCGATGCTGGTCAACGAGGCGGCCGACGCCGTGCTGCATGGCACCTGCAGCGCGCAGGCGATCGACATCGCGATGCGCTACGGCGTCAACTATCCGCGCGGGCCGATGGAATGGGCCGAGCAGGTCGGCCTGCGCGTGTTCGCCCGCGCGCTCGCCAACCTGCGCGAACACACCGGCGAGGAGCGCTACCGCACCTCCGCCCTGATCACCCGCAAGGGCTACACCGGAGCCGGCTTCCATGAGTGATTCCCGATGAGTGACTCGATGGCGCACGACGCGCAGACGATTGCCGAGGCGGTCAAGCTCGGCATGTTCATGGACGATGCCGCCTCGCGCGGGCTCGGCATGCACATCGAGGCGGTCGGTCCCGGCTACGCACGCATCGCGATGACGGTGCGGCCCGACATGCTGAACGGCTTCAAGATCTGCCACGGCGGCTTCATCACGACGCTCGCCGACTCCGCATTCGCGTTTGCCTGCAACAGCTACAACGAGGTGACGGTCGCTTCCGGCATCGTGGTCGACTTCCTGGCGCCGGCGCACGAGGGTGACCGCCTGGTGGCCGAGTGTCATGAGGTGGCGCGCACCGGCCGCACCGGCGTCTACGACATCAAGGTCACGGACCAGAACGGCAAGGCCGTGATGGTGATGCGGGGACGTTCGCACACGATGACCGGCAAGCAGGTCGTGCAGCTCTGAGCGCGGAAAGGGAACCCATCATGCCGGTCAGGAAGCCGTCGCCCGCCGAACTCGAGCCGATCGAGCGCGCCCCGCGGGCCGAACTGCAGGCGCTGCAGCTCGAGCGCCTGCGCTGGTCGCTCAATCACGCCTACGAGAACGTCGCGCACTACCGCCAGGCCTTCGACGCCGCGAAGGTGAAGCCGACCGACCTGAAGACGCTGGCGGATCTCGCGAAGTTTCCGTTCACGCTGAAGAAGGACCTGCGCGACCAGTATCCGTTCGGGCTGTTCGCCGTGCCGCGCGAGAAGGTCGTGCGGCTGCACGCGTCGAGCGGCACCACCGGCAAGCCGACGGTGGTCGGCTACACCGCGAAGGACATCGATACCTGGGCCACGGTGATGGCGCGTTCGATCCGCGCCGCCGGCGGGCGCGCCGGCGACATCGTGCACGTCTCGTACGGCTATGGATTGTTCACCGGAGGCCTCGGCGCGCATTACGGCGCGGAGAAGCTCGGCTGCACGGTGATCCCGATCTCCGGCGGCATGACCGAGCGGCAGGTGCAGATCATCCAGGACTTCCGGCCGGACATCATCATGGTGACGCCGTCGTACATGCTGGCGATCGCCGAGGAGATGGAAAAGCAGGGCCTGGACCCGAAGCAGTCCTCGCTGTCGATCGGCATTTTCGGCGCCGAGCCGTGGACGCCGGCGATGCGCGAGGCGATCGAGGCCAAGACCTCGCTCGACGCGATCGACATCTACGGGCTATCGGAAATCATCGGGCCGGGCGTGGCGCAGGAGTGCATCGAGACCAAGGACGGTCTCACCGTGTGGGAAGACCACTTTTATCCGGAGATCATCGATCCGGACACCGGCGAGGTGCTGCCCGAGGGCGAGAAGGGCGAGCTGGTGTTCACCTCGCTCACCAAGGAAGCGCTGCCGATGATCCGCTATCGCACGCGCGACCTGACGCGGCTGCTGCCGCCGACCGCGCGCAGCATGCGGCGTCGAGGACCTGATCCTGAAGCAGCCGGAGCTGGAGCCCTACTACACGCTCGAAGTCACGCGGCCCGGCAACCTCGACGAATTGACGGTGCACGTCGAGATGGGTTCGGACCTGGCCAACGGCAGCCAGGAGGCGCGCCACGCAGCCGCGCGCAAGCTCGAACACAACGTCAAGGCTTATATCGGTGTCTCGGCCACGGTGCGCCTGGCGCTGCCGATGGGCCTGGAACGATCGATCGGCAAGGCCAAGCGGATTATCGACCGCCGGCCGAAACAGTAGGAAGGAAACGCGATGTACACGCAGGCAATGGACATTCCGTCGCCCGATCGGGACGAGGCACTCAAAGCGCGTGGGCCGAAGTCGCTCATTGAACAACAGCGAGAGGCCGAATACGAAGCCGAGTTCGACGCAAAGGTCGCGCGCGGCGAATTCATCGAGGCCAAGGACTGGATGCCCGAGGGCTATCGCAAGACGCTGGTGCGGCAGATCAGCCAGCACGCGCACAGCGAGATCGTGGGCATGCTGCCCGAAGGCAACTGGATCACGCGCGCACCGACGCTGAAGCGCAAGGCGATCCTGCTGGCGAAGGTGCAGGACGAGGGCGGCCACGGCATGTACCTGTACGCCGCCGCCGAAACCCTCGGCGTGGCGCGCGACGACCTGGTCGATGCGCTGCACTCGGGCAAGGCCAAGTACTCGTCGATCTTCAACTACCCGACGCTGAACTGGGCCGACATCGGCGTCATCGGCTGGCTGGTCGACGGCGCGGCGATCATGAACCAGATCCCGCTGTGCCGTTGTTCGTACGGGCCGTACGCGCGCGCGATGATCCGCATCTGCAAGGAGGAGTCGTTCCACCAGCGCCAGGGCTACGACCTGCTGCTGACGATGATGAAGGGCACCGCCGAGCAGCGC
>JALORV010000042.1 GCA_025458735.1 Burkholderiaceae bacterium
CGCCGAAGCTCGCCTGCAGGCGCAGGCGCAGCTCGACGTTCTCGATGCCGGCGTAGGTGAGCTCCGGGATGACGGTGTAGCTGCGGTCGCCCAGATTGCCGATGATGGTCAGCGCCGGGGTGAAGTACAGCCAGTCGAAGGGTTCCTTCTGGCTGACGCGCAGGTAGCCGTAGTTGCGTGCCGGCGAGGGCCGCGTATAGCCCAGCGCGGCTGCCTGCCGCAGCTGCGCGAGCCGCTGCGCGTTGCCGCTGGCAGCGGCGTCGCCGACTGCCGCGTAGTAGTCGGCGAGCTCGTCGTCGCCGTACCCGGCGCCGTTGTGATACGCCTCGGCGATGATCGTCGTCTCCAGCTCGGAGAGATAGCGCAGGCCGAGGAGCCAGCTGGTGGCGTCGAGGGTGCGGGTCGTTACCTTGCCGGCGGTGTCGAGCAGCGGCTGCTGCACGTCGTTGAGCCGCGCCCACTCGCCGTGAATCTCGAGATTGCTGGTGACGTTGCGCGAGAAGTCGAAGCCGTAGCGCAAGCCGCGGCTGCCGGTGGCAGCGTAGAGGATGTCGATGTCGGTGTCGGCGGCGAGCAGGTAGACCTTGGCGGCCGGATTGACGTGCGTGGCTGGGCCGTAGGTCTCGTTGAGATGCGAGGTCACCGGCAGCACGACCGCGGTCAGGGCGGCGTTGGTGACGGCGTGGTCGGGAAAGCTGCGCACCAGGTCGACGGCGGCGATCGAGAATCCCTCGCGCGCGAGGTCGGGGTCGAGCGGGTCCTTGGGGCGCTCGAGGAAGGCCACCGGGTTCCACGCGTAGCCCTTGCCCCAGCGCAAGGCCCGCTTGCCGAGTTCCAGCGTCGTCTGGGCGTTGGGCGACCAGCTGACGTAGCTTTCGAGAAAGCGCGCATCGTCGATCGAGTCGCGCACGTCGTCGAGGTAAGTCAGGCGGCCGGTGGCGACGAAGGTGAAGGTATCAAGGCGGGCGAGGGCGGTGACCTCGGCGACCCCGGCGCTGCGGGTCGCCTCGCGCGCTGTCATCCCCGGGAACTGCAGCGCGTAGCCGGCGGTGTCCGGATCGAGGCGCAGCCGCTCGCCGCGGGCTTCGACGTAGCCCTTGACCTCGTAGGGCTGCTTCTCGTAGGCGGAGACGTCGAAGGTCTCGGCGGCGAAGAGCGGGTGCGCACAGAGCGCCGCCAGCGCTGCCGCGAGCCAGCCGCCGGCGGGCCGCGTCCGCATCGCCGCCGCCCGCGCCTACCGCAGTTCCTTCGCCCGTGGCAGCGCGTTCAGCGTGAACACCTCGTCGGGGAACTCGCGCGCCTTGATCTTGGCGTAGAGCATCAGCGAGGTGTAACCCTTGTAGAGCGGGCTGTCGGTTTCCAGCGTTGCCGGGCGCTTCAGGCCGCCGCCGAAGTCCTTGACGTCCTTGTAGCGCAGCGTCTTGATCAGCATGCCGCTGGCGGCGTAGGCCTCGATCGTGGTCGGAAGCAGCAGCTTCTTGTCCACCTGCATGGTCAGCCGGTCGTAGGCGACCTCGTTGGTCTTGGCCTTGAGCTTCAGTTCGTAGCCGTCGGGCTTATCCGTGGCGCTCTCGACGTCGTACTCTTCGCTGAAGTCGAGGCGCAGGATGTCGGCGTTGTTGAACACCCCGCCGATCACCGACTGCAGGCTGGTGATGCGCACCGGCTTGCCGACGCTGGGGATGAACAGCCACATGTTCTCGCCCAGGCGCAGCGTGGCCCGATCGCGGTCGCTCGCCGGCTCGAGGAAGAGCGCCACCATCTTGTCGCGTCCCTTTTTGACCGTGTAGAGGACGAACTCCTTGCGCGTGCCGTTGGGCTCGATGTTGACGAGCTTCCGGTACATCTCGTAGGACTCGGGCTCGAGGTTGCGGTCGACCTTGCGCAGGATCGCCGCTCCGTCGAGGGCGAAGGCGGGAGCGGCGAGCAGCAGCGCCAGCAGCGCCGCCGTGAAGTGGTGCCGGGTGAAGCGGGGGAAGTGATCAGACATGACGAAGGGCCTTGATGGGATCCATGCGGGAGGCTTTCCAGGCGGGGTGCAGGCCGGCAAGCACCGCCATCGCCAGCACCATCGCGCCGACGGTGACGATTTCGCCGACCGACAGCGTCGGCGCCAGGGCCAGGTTCTCCTGCCGTCCGAAGGCGAAGCTGACGGTGCGGACATTCATGACGACGACCGCGGCGACGCTGATCGCCGTGCCGATGGCGATGCCGACCAACCCCAGCAGCACGCTCTCGGCAAGGAAAAGCGACAGGATCTGTCCGGGCTGGGTGCCCAGTGCCGCCAGCGTTCCGATCTCCCGGATGCGTTCATAGACGGCCATCACCATCACGTTCATTATGCTGATCAGCACGATCGCCACCAGCATCACCTTGATCGACACCGTCATCAGGTCGATCATCTTGGCGATGTTGGAGAACGGCGACAGCGCCTCCCAGGTGTGCACTTCGAGCGCCGGCTTGCCGTCCTTGGCCTTCACGTCTTCCAGGGCGGTGCGGATGGCGGCACTCGCCCGGTCGAGCTGGTCGAGGCTGCCGAGGCGGACGGCGATTTCGCTCACCTCCGGCTTGTCCATGCGCAGGAGTTCGCGCGCGTCGTCGATGTGCAGGTAGCCGTCGCGGCCGCCGGGACCGGTGATGCCCTCGAGCACGCCGCGCACGAGGAAGGTCTTGCCGTTGACCGAGCCGTCGCGATTGGTGGCGATCAGCACCGCGGTATCCCCGACGTTGACCTTCATTCCCCTGGCGAGCAGGTCCGGGATCAGGATTTCGCCACGTGCAACGAGGCCCTTGCTCACGTCGCCGGCGGTCACGCGCTTGGCGAGACCGGGGGTCGTCAGTGCTTCCTGCCCCGGGTCGATGCCGTTCAACTTGATCGACGTCGTCTCCTGGAAGTTGGAAAATCCGGCCGCGAGCTTGACCCGGGGCGACCACGCGACGACCTCGGGCACCGCCTTCAACGCCGCTTCCACGCGGGTGACCGCATTCGGTTGCAGGTTGAGGTTGAGCGGCGAGTTGTCGATCGACGCGACGTAGCCGCGGCGGTGCACCTGCAGGTGACCGAGCATCGAGTCGGTCATCTGCCCGATCATCAAATTCTTGAACGAGCCCGACAGCGAGACGAACAGCAGTACGGCGACGACCGAAAGCGCGATCAGCGAGCCGGTCAGCAGCGTGCGGCGACGATAGCGCAGGAGGTTGCGCCAGGCGAAGTGGAGGATCTCAGACATGACTGGGGCTCCCTTCGGCGACGATGACCCCGTCCTCGAGCGTCAAGGTCGTCTCGGCCTCGCGCATCACCTTGGGATCGTGGGTCGAGAAAATGAACGTGGTGCCGAAGTCGTCGCGCATTTGGCGCATCAATTCGAGGATCCGGTGTGCCGTCTCGTGGTCGAGGTTGGCGGTGGGCTCGTCGGCCAGCACCAGCCTTGGGTTGACCACCAGCGCGCGTGCCACGGCCACCCGCTGCTTCTGACCGCCGGAGAGCTGGTCGGGCCGTCGCGCGGCGTGTTCGAGCACGCCGACCGCGGTGAGCACGGTGCGCACCCGCTCGTCGCGCTTCGCCTTCGGCCAGCCCAGCACCATGCTCAACGGGTACTCGACGTTCTCCCACGCCGAGAGCACCGGTACCAGGTTGAAGTCCTGGAAGATGAAGCCGATGTTGGCGCCGCGGAATTTCGCCGCCGCGCGGCGATCGAGCGATCCGACATCGGTGCCCAGCACGTCGAGGCGGCCCCCCGTTGGGTGGTCGAGGCAGCCGATCATGTTGAGCAGCGTGCTCTTGCCGCTGCCCGACGGGCCGACGAACGCGGCGAACGAGCCCTCGCGCAGCGCGAAGTTGATGCCGCGGATCGCCTTGACCTCGGCGGCGCCGGTTTCGTAGCTCTTTTCCAGGTGCTCGGCGAGCACGACGGGGTCGTTCGGCGTCGGGCGGACGTTCGGTGTCGCGGGATTCGATCGGATCATGGGAGGAGGGCGGCGGTAACGTGGCAATGAAGTGACGACTTGAAGCGTGTTTCACGCACGCGGGAACGTCAGCGAATTATCCCGCGCGACAGCATCGGGCACGGAACTCTTTTGTTACCGGGTATTGCACACTGATGCGTGACGACGCATGTGTCCGCAGCGAAGCCGGGATTCGATCGGTACCCTGATGTGCTTGCCGGGCGAGCGCAACCGCATCGCCAGCGTGTGGTCGATAGCCGTGTCGCGAGCCAGCGCCAGTGAAGCGAACCCCGAGCCGACCGCCCACGTTCAGTGGACGCGCATCGCAGGAGGGGTCGACGCCGGCCCCGCACGCCGGTTAGCGCGTCTGATCAGGACTTCAGCAACGCCTTGACCTCCTCGACCGACAACACCTTGCCGCTGCTCTTGACTTCGCCATTCACCGCGAGCGCGGGCGTGCGGCTGACGCCGGCATCGATGATGGCATTGATGTCCGTCACCTTTTCCAACTCATAGTCGAGACCTAGGGCTTGCGCCGCGGCGGTGGCGTGCTCGCCCAGGGCGATGCACTTGGCGCAACCGGTGCCGAGTACCTGCAGCTTGATCATCGAATCACTCCTTATGGAAACAGGGCGCCGTATACGAGGCCGCTGAAAGTCGCCATGACGACCACCAGCGAGCAGTAGACGGCTGTCTTCTGCGTGCCGAGGATGCTGCGGATGACCAGCATGCTGGGCAGCGACAGCGCCGGGCCAGCCAGCAAGAGCGCAAGCGCCGGCCCCTTGCCCATCCCCGAGCCCATCAAGCCCTGGACGATGGGAATCTCGGTAAGCGTGGCGAAGTACATGAACGCGCCCGCCAGCGCGGCGAAGAAATTGGAGAGCAGCGAATTGCCGCCGACCGCGGCCTCGACCCACTCCGAAGGGACGATCCCCTCGTGTCCGGGGCGACCGAGGAGGAATCCCGCAAGTAGCACTCCACCCAGCAGCAGCGGCAGGATCAGCTTGGCGAAACCCCAGGTCTGGCCGAGCCATTCGTCGCCATCGCCGGGCTGCGTGGCGGCGGCCAGCGTGAGGCCGAGGAGGCCGGCGCTAAACGCAAGCACAGGAGCCTGCGGCAGCAGCCATGCCAGGAGAGCAACGGCGGCCGCGGTGATCGCCAGCGGCTGCCAGTGCCAGCGCCAGCGCAGGATCAGCAGCAGCGCCAGGCCCAGCCCGGCCACGGCCGTCAGCGGCCACTTCCACGCGAACACGGCATGCCAGATCGCGCTGTCCTCGGCGCGGGCGGGTGCCCAGTTGGCGAACACCAGCACCGCCACCTGCAGCGCGAAGAACGCCCCCGTGTCGGCCAGCGGCCGGCCCCGTCCGGCGGCGCCCTCGAAGCCCTTCTGCGACAGCGCGCGTGCCGCTTCTTCACGTTGGTAGATCAGCTGCATGATGATGCCGATCACCAGCGCGAAACCGACCGCACCCACCGCGCGCGCCAATCCCAGCTCGAAGCCCAGGATCTTCGCGGTCAGTATGATCGCCAGCACGTTGATCGCCGGCCCGGAGTAGAGAAAAGCGATCGCCGGCCCCAGCCCGGCGCCGCGCCGGTAGATGCCGCCGAACAGCGGCAGCACCGTGCACGAGCAGACAGCGAGGATCGAACCCGACACCGAAGCCACGCCGTAGGCGGCCACCCGGTGTGCGGCCGGGCCCAGGTACCTCATCACCGCATCCTGGCTTACGAAGACGGCGATGGCGCCGGCGATGAAGAACGCCGGCACCAGGCAGAGCAGCACATGCTCGCGCGCGTACCACGTCAACAGCGCGAGGCCTTCCATGACTGCATTGTCGAACCGCGCGGTGCCCACGGGCATGAAGAAGACCGCGACGAACGTGGCGACGATGCCTGCCAGCCACTTGAACTCGGTCGGGTTGTCGCGCAGCGCGTGCCACGCCCGGCCGGCGAGCGATTCCGGCGTCTTCAATGATTCGGTGGATGCCATCGCAATCCCCCTCAAGGTCCGGGCTGCTGCCGCCGGACCGGTTCGTGCCGAGGTCCGCTACCAGGCTGTGAATGGCGACTTCTCTGCGATCTCCGCCATCAATCAGAGCGCAGCGTTGAAAACGAAACCCACAAATAGAATGCCGGCGGCAACGACGCCGGCAAAGGTGGCGATCAGCGGCAGCTTGAGAACCTTGCGCAGGATCAGCATCTCCGGCGCCGAAAGCGCGATCACGCTCATCATGAATGCCAGCACGGTGCCGTGGGCACGCCGAGCGCCACGGCGGCCGGCAACGACCACCACGGCGCGTCCTTGCCCATGATCGACGCCATGAAGTCCTGTGGCACGTAGCCATGGATGCCGGCGCCCAGCGCGATGCCGGCAAGAATGTAGGGCCAGACCTTGCCGACGATTTCCCTGACGTGCGCGAGGCCGGCGTCGAGGCGCTCGACCCAGGTCAGGGTGTCGCCGGTGAATTCGCCGACGTTGCCGGCGTGTATCTCCCGGACCCAGTCTTCGAGATGGCGCTCCATCCGGAGCTTGCCGATCACCAGCCCCGCGACGATGGCGACGGTCAGTCCCAGTCCGAGATAAAGCGCCGCGACCTTCCAGCCGAAGAGACCGAACAGCAGCGCCAGGGCGACTTCGTTGACCATCGGCGCCGAAATCAGGAACGAGAAGGTGACCCCCAGCGGAACCCCCGCCGAAAGAAAGCCGATGAACAGCGGCACGGCGGAACACGAGCAGAACGGGGTGACGATGCCGAGGCTCGCGGCCATCACGTTGCCGATGCCCAGTCGGCGCCCGGCGAGCAGCGCTCGCGTGCGTTCGGGTGAGATGAAGGTGTGAATCACGCCCATGACGAACACGATGCCGGTCAGGAGCAGCAGCACCTTCGGCGTGTCGTAGGCGAAGAAGTGGATCGCGTCGCCCAGGCGGCTCGAGCGGGCCACGCCGATGGCGGCGACGACGGCGTCGGCAAAATCGGTTAGGTGGACGTAAACGGCGATCCACAGGGCAGTCGCCGCGGTGACGCCGAGAAGCCAGCGCACCAGGCCCTTCGGGCGGTTTCGTTCCAGTGCCAGGGTGTTCATCGGGCGAAGCCTATGCTCGGACTATCGTACTCTCATGCGAGAAGACGAGCGCAGCCCGAAAAGGATGCACCGGCGAATCACTCGGGCGGCCTGGGCGTGAACCCGCTCACTTTGCCGGCTTCGTCGAAATCGACCTTGCAGACGGCCAGCAGACGCTTGCGCAGGCGGGCGCGCGCCCGCTGGATCCGTGACTTGGCACCGGGCAGCGTGATTCCAAGCTGATCGGCGAGGTCCTGCTGCGAAGCGCCCGAAATATCGCAGAGCGTGAGGGCGAGCCGATCGTCGGCTGAGAGCTCGGCGAGTACTCGGGGCAGACATTGGCTCAGGTCCTCCACCGGGGCGCGCTCGTCGCCCGCGGGCATGGCGAGTTCGTCGTCGCCCGGCAGCGACACCTGTTCGCGAACGACGCGCAATCGGTCGGCAAGCGCATTGCGTGCCACCTGGAACAGCCACGCGCGCGCGTTGTCGACGTCGCAGAACCGGCCGCCCTGGCGCAGGGCCTTGAGAAAGACCTCCTGCAGCAAGTCTTCGGCATCGTCGGCATTGTGCATCCGATGGCGGAGATAGCCTCGCAACTCGCCCTCGTGCGCGGACCAGGCACTGAGCAGGCAGGAGGGGGCACCCATCAACGATTGTTCAACTCATGCCCGCTCGTACCACGGCTTGGTGGCGTTGACCACCTTGACCACCAGCAGCATCACCGGCACCTCGATCAGCACGCCGACGACCGTGGCGAGCGCGGCACCAGATTCGAACCCGAACAGGCTGATCGCGGCGGCGACGGCCAGCTCGAAGAAGTTGGAGGCGCCGATCAGCGCCGACGGGCAGGCCACGCTGTGCTTTTCGCCGAGCGCCCGGTTCAGGAGGTAGGCCACCGACGAGTTGAAGAACACCTGGACCAGGATCGGCACGGCCAGGAGGGCAATGACCAGCGGCTGCTTGAGAATGGCATTGCCCTGGAAGGCGAACAGCAGCACGAGTGTCAGCAGCAGGGCGGCGACCGACCAGGGTTGGATCTTCGCCATCGCCGCGTCGAAAGCCCCTTGCCCTCGCGCCAGCAGCCGCTTGCGGATGATCTGCGCGAGGATCACCGGAATCACGATGTAGAGAACGACCGATGTGAACAGCGTTGCCCAAGGCACGGTGATGCTGGACACCCCCAGCAGGAACCCCACGACCGGGGCGAAGGCGAAGATCATGATCAGGTCGTTCAGCGCCACCTGCGACAGCGTGAAATACGGGTCGCCGTTGGTGAGCCGGCTCCAGACGAAGACCATGGCGGTGCAGGGCGCGGCGGCCAGCAGGATCAGGCCGGCGATGTAGCTGTCGATCTGCTCCGGCGGCAGCAATGGGGCGAACAGCTGGCGGATGAACAGCCAGGCGAGGAAGGCCATCGAAAACGGCTTGACCAGCCAGTTGATGGTCAGCGTCACGCCGATGCCGCGGATGTGCCCCTTGACCTGGTGCAGCGCGCCGAAGTCGATCTTCAGCAGCATCGGAATGATCATCACCCAGATGAGCAGCCCGACCGGGAGGTTGACCCTGGCGATTTCCATCGCCCCGATGGCCTGAAAGAAGTTGGGCAGGAACTGGCCCAGTGCGATGCCGACGACGATGCAGGTCGCGACCCAGGCGGTGAGGTAGCGCTCGAAGAAGTTCATCGGCGCGCCGGTGGCGCGGCTAGGGGCGACGTCGGATCGTGCGTTCATCACTCTCACTCTTCGTCGATTCGGCAGGCGCGGCCAGCGGGCCGCGCAGGGTTGTTCTCGCGGCAAAGGTCAGGCGGCGATGCCGCCGATCCGGTCAAGGGCGAGCTTGAGCGCTGGCCGGTCCTGCTGCAGGGTCTCCAGCGGCAAGGCAAGAAAGGCTTCGATGCGAGCGCGCAGGACGCGATAGGCGGCCATGAAGGACGCGTCGATCTCCGCTTCGGTGCCCGTGGCGTGCGCGGGATCGTCGACGCCCCAATGGGTGCGCAATACGGGTCCGAGGTACGCCGGGCAGGCCTCGCCCGCGGCGTTCGAGCAGACGGTGACGACGATGTCCGGCGTGACGGGAAGGCTGTCCCAGGACTTGCTGTGGTAGCCCTCGGTCGATATGCCCTCGCGGGCAAGCAACGCGAGCGACCGCGGATGCACGGTTCCGGTGGGCTTGCTGCCCGCGCTCATCGCTCTCCAACCGGGGGGCGCCAGGTGATTGAACGTGGCTTCGGCGAGGATCGAACGGCAGGAATTGCCGGTACAGAGAAAGAGGACGTTCATCGTTGTTGGTTTGGCCAGGGAAGGAACCGCGGGGGCGAGGGGGCGGACAGAGGATCGCCACGACGTGGGGGCGCCGATTCGAATTCGCCGATACCCGGGAATCGGGTGGGCTGCCAATAGATCGACATTTCGAATAGTATCAAAACGATGTGCGGTGCGGTCTGTCGGGCAGGTCGCGACAGCCATCGAGTCAGATCGCGCGCCGCCGGGCCCAGAGCGCCCAGGCCGCCACGACCAGCGCGCAGGTCTGCGCCACCAGCGCCCAGTTGGCCAGCGACAGGCCGAGGATCGAGAGCTCCGCGTTTTCGCAGAACCCGGTGGCGAGAAAGAGATCCGGCAAGCGCTGTCCGAGCCACTCCACCAGTTGTTCGATCAGGCCGGGATCGCCGGCGGTGCAGGAAATGCTGCCCGTCGGTTGGGCCTGCAGCCAGCTCTGATAGGCAGCGGCGACGACACCGCTGGCGGACACGGGAAGGCTCAGCAGGACGGCAAGCACGCCCGCCCGCCGCGGCCAGTACCAGGCGGTCACCCCGAACAACACGGTCAGGATCATGAACAGCAGGCGCTGGAAGATGCACAGGTGACAGGGGTGCAAGCCGAGCGCGGCGGTGAGGCCAAGGCTCAGCGCCACCGTGGCGCCGCACGCAATGGCAGCGAGCGTCCACAACACGCGGGGGGACGGCAGGTTCATCGGTTCGTTGCTCCGTCAGGAACGAAGGGTTCAAGGATTGGCCGCTTGCACGACCCACCACAGGCCGGCGAACACCAGGATTGCGCCGAAGAATCGTCGCCCCGGCAGCCAGCGCTCGATCGGTGCGGTCCGGCGCATCAGGTGTTGAGCGCTGCTCGGTAGCGCGCCTGCGACCAGCAGCAGCGCACCGTGACCCAGACCGTACACGGCCAGCAGCGCCGCGCCCTGCCAGGTCGCGCCGTCGAGCAGTGCGCCGCTGCCCGCGAGGGCAAGTGCCGCTGCCAGCGCAGGCGTCGCGCACGGGCTCATCACCGTCCCGAGCAGCGCGCCCAGCAGCGCAGCGCCCGGAATCCCGGAGCCGGCAAGGCGCGACTGCAGTCGGGACGGCACGTGGGGCCGGACGCCACCGGGGGAACCCCGCCAGATCCACACGCCCACCGCGACCACCAGTGCGCCCACCGCGGCCGACCACAATCCGGGCAACGCACCCAACAGCAGGCCCAGTCGGGCGGCGATCAGGCCCAGCAGCGTCAGTGCAACGATCGTCCCGGCGACAAAGGCGGTCGCCAACACCCATGCGCGCCGCGGTGAACCCGCGCGACCACCGACGTAGCCGACCGCGACCGGCACCGCCGCGAGCGCACAGGGGGATGCGGAGGTCAGCAGGCCACCGACAAAGGCGGCCGTGAAGGCTTCGATGCCGATCACCGCGCCGCCCCGGCGTCAGCCGCTCCAAGCCGGACCAGGATCTCCTCGGGTCCGATCCTGCCCATGTGACGCCCGATCTCCCGTCCCCGGGCGTCGAAGAACACCTGCGTCGGCATCAGCTGG
>JALORV010000435.1 GCA_025458735.1 Burkholderiaceae bacterium
TTCGACGAACGTGACCCGGCCGTCAAGGCCCTGCTGCAGATGGCGATCAGCGCCTGCCGCGCGCGCGGCAAGTACATCGGCATCTGCGGCCAGGGGCCGTCGGACCACGCGGACTTCGCCGAGTGGCTGATGGGGCAGGGCATCGAGTCGATCTCGCTCAATCCCGACACCGTGGTCGCGACCTGGCAACGGCTGGCGCGCGCCGCTTGAGTTCCGCCGCCGTCGCGGCCACCATTCGTCAGCCGGCCGGTGCCGGAGCTTGAAGCCGGACGCAGCTGCCGCAACTGAGGCGGAACGAGGAGCAGTCATGGACAGCCACATCATCTGGTTCGTCGTTGCCTTCGGCCTGCTGGTGGCCGAACTGCTGACGGGCACCTTCTACCTGCTGGTGATCGCGCTCGCGCTCGGGGTCGCCGGTGTGGCTGCCTGGCTGGGGGCGCCGGTGGCGCTGCAGTTCGTGCTGGCGGCCGCGATCGGCCTCGGTGGCTCGATGTGGCTGCGCACGACCCGCTTCGGCAAGCGGCTGCATGAGAAGGGCGACGACCGGGTGCAGCACATGGACATCGGCCAGTCGCTGCGGGTCGAGCAGTGGACGCCGGCCCGCACGGCACGCGCCAACTACCGCGGCGCGGTCTGGGACGTCGAACTGGCACCCGGCGAGCAACCGCAGGCCGGTGAATTCGTGATCCGCGAGATCCACGCCAACCGCCTGATCGTCGCGGCCAGGACCCACTAGGAGACAGCCATGATCACCTACCTCGACGGCGCCTCGATCGTCGCCCTCGTCATCCTGATCGTCGCGGTGACCTTCGTCATCAAGGCCGTCAAGGTCGTGCCGCAGCAGAACGCGTGGGTGGTCGAGCGCCTCGGCAAGTTCCACGGCGTGCTGCAGCCGGGCCTGAACATCGTCATCCCGTTCATCGACCGCATCGCCTACAAGCACAGCCTGAAGGAAGTTCCGCTCGACACGCCGAGCCAGGTCTGCATCACCAAGGACAACACCCAGCTGCAGGTCGACGGCGTGCTGTACTTCCAGGTGACCGATCCGCAGCGGGCCTCCTACGGGGCCAGCAACTACATCCTGGCCATCACGCAGCTGGCGCAGACCACGCTGCGCTCGGTGATCGGCAAGCTCGAACTCGACAAGACCTTCGAGGAGCGCGAGTTCATCAATCACAGCGTCGTCACGGCGATCGACGAGGCGGCGATGAACTGGGGCGTCAAGGTGCTGCGCTACGAGATCAAGGACATCACGCCGCCCAACGCGATCCTGCACGCGATGCAGGCGCAGATCACGGCCGAGCGCGAGAAGCGCGCCCTGATCGCATCTTCCGAAGGTCGCAAGCAGGAGCAGATCAACATCGCCACCGGCGAGCGCGAGGCCGCCATCGCCAAGTCGGAAGGCGACAAGCAGGCGCAGATCAACGTCGCGCTGGGGGAAGCCTCGGCCATCGTGGCGATCGCCGATGCCACCGCCAAGGCGATCCGCCAGGTGGCGGCCGCGACCCAGGAGCCGGGCGGCATGTCGGCGGTCAACCTGAAGGTGGCCGAGCGCTTCGTCGATGCCTTCGGCAAGCTGGCGAAGGAAAACAACACGCTGATCGTGCCCGCCAACCTGGCCGACGTGTCGAGCCTGATTTCCGCCGCCATGACCGTGGTCAAGGCGCAGCCTGCGCCGCGATAGGACGATCCCGATGGAATTCCTGATAGCCGGTGTCGGCCTGGCGCTCGCGGTGTGGATGATCCTCGGGGCCCGCCATCGTCACCGTTCGACCAGCAAGGACAGGGACGGGCAACCACCCGCCCGCGACGCCTGAGCCGCGCCGCGGCTGCGGTTCACGGGGGAGTGCACATGGCAGCACCGACGATCGCCGCCGGACTGCGCCAGCTGCTGACGGCACACATGCCGTTCTCGGCGATGGCGGCGGCCGACATCGACCTGATCATCGACAGCGTCGAGATCCTGGCGAAGTCGTACTGGCACCCGGCCCGTCGATGCCGCCGCACTGCCTGATCGTCAAGCAGGGACGGGTGCAGGGCGAAGCCCCCGATGGCCGCGGCATCGCCTACGAGGCTGGCGTCGGCGACTGCTTTCCGGTCGGCGCGCTGCTGGCTGAGCGGTCGGTCACGCTGACCTACCGATCGGTCGGCGATACCTTCTGCCTGCTGCTGCCGCGAGCGCGCTTCTTCGAGCTGGCGCAGCGCAGCGCGCCGTTTCTCGACTTCTGCAAGCGCCGCCTCGGTGCATTGCTCGATCTGTCGCGCCAGCAGCTGCAGCAGACCCCGCTGCGCGAGGCCTTCGGTCGCATGCATGCCCGCCATGTCGGCTCGATCGTCGTGGTCGAGGAGGACGCGGCCGGCCAGCGTGTCGCCGGCATCCTGACGCGCACCGACCTGATCGGCCGCGTCATCCTGCCCGAGGTGCCGCTGGCGACACCGGTGAGCGCGGTCATGACGCCGCGCGTGCTGACGCTCGACGCCGAGGACACCGCCGCCGACGCGACGCTGCTGATGGCCGAGCACACGATCCGGCACATTCCGGTGATCCGCCGCGAGGCCGGTGTGGCCCGCGTGGCCGGCGTGGTGTCGGAGCGCGACCTGTTCGCGCTGCAGCGCCTGAGCGTGCGCCAGCTGGCGGTGGCGATCCGCCGTGCCGACACGGTGGAGGCGCTTGCCGCCGCGGCCACCGACGTGCGCCGGCTGTCGCATCACCTGGTGGCGCAGGGCGTATCGGCGGCCCAGCTGACGCGTCTCATCAGTCACCTCAACGACCAGCTCACGGTGCGCCTGCTGGACCTGGCGTCGCAGCGCTTTTCGGCCGAGCCGGACAGTTTCTGCTGGCTGTCGTTCGGCAGCGAGGGCCGCGGCGAGCAGACCATCGCCACCGACCAGGACAACGGCATTCTCTTCGTCGAGGGGGCGACCAGCGCGCCGCGCATGCTCGAACTGGCCGACTGGACCAACGAGGCGCTGGCAGCCTGCGGATTTCCGCTGTGCAAGGGCAACATCATGGCGCGCAATCCCTCCTGGTGCCTCGATGCGGCCGGCTGGGAGGCGCTGTTCGCCGGATGGATCGATCGCGGCGATCCGGAAGCGCTGCTCAACGCGAGCATCTTCTTCGACTTCCGTCCGCTCTACGGCAATGCGGCGCTGGCCAATGGCCTGCGCGAAGAGGTCGTGCAGCGGGCTGCCCGCAATCCGCGCTTTCTCAAGCAGATGGCCGACAACGCCCTGCGCAACCGGCCGCCGGCGGGCCGCGGCATCGTCGACTCGCTGTTCGGCGAGGGCGGCCCGGCAC
>JALORV010000436.1 GCA_025458735.1 Burkholderiaceae bacterium
ACCCCCGGCATGTACAACAGCGCCTATTTCGAGCACGCCTTCCTGGCGCAGCAGATGGGGGTGGAACTCGTCGAGGGCCAGGACCTCTTCGTCAAGGAAGGCTTCGTCTTCATGCGCACGACGCAGGGCCCCAAGCGCGTGGACGTGATCTACCGCCGCGTCGACGACGACTTCCTCGACCCCCAGGCCTTCCGGCCAGACAGCACGCTGGGCTGCGCCGGACTGCTCGACGTCTACCGCGCCGGCAACGTGACGCTCGCCAACGCCATCGGCACCGGCATCGCCGACGACAAGAGCATCTACCCCTACGTGCCGAAGATGGTGGAGTTCTACCTGGGCGAAAAGCCCATCCTGCATAACGTGCCCACCTACCAGTGCCGCGATGCCGAAGACCTGGCCTACGTACTGGCGAACATGGGTGAGCTGGTGGTCAAGGAAGTGCATGGCGCCGGCGGCTACGGCATGCTCGTCGGCCCGGCCGCCACGCGGGCCGAGATCGACGACTTCCGCGCCGTGCTGCAGGCCAACCCGGGCAACTACATCGCGCAGCCCACGCTCAGCCTGTCCACCTGCCCCACCTTCGTGGAAAGCGGCATCGCGCCGCGCCACATCGACCTGCGTCCCTTCGTGCTGTCGGGCAAGGAGGTGCAGATGGTGCCCGGCGGCCTGACGCGCGTGGCGCTGAAAGAGGGCTCGCTGGTCGTCAATTCGTCGCAGGGCGGCGGCACGAAGGACACCTGGGTGCTCGAGGACTGAAGGGAGAACCGACCATGCTGTCTAGAACCGCCGACCATTTGTTCTGGATGGCCCGCTACATGGAGCGGACCGGTCAAGCGCGAAGCGCTTGCGGCGAAGCCACAACACCGCGGTGCGCGCCAGCGCACGCTGGATTTTCGGCCTGAAGGAGTCGGCGATGCTCTCGCGCACGGCAGATCATTTGTTTTGGATGGCTCATTTGTTTTGGATGGCCCGCTACATGGAGCGGGCCGAAAATACCGCTCGCATGTTGGACGTGAACTACCAGACCAGTCTGCTGCCGCAGTCGGCCGACATGACCGAGCAGGGCTGGCGCGGGCTGCTGTCGATCAGCGAACTCACCGGCAGCTATGCCCAGAAGCACCCGAACGTGAGTGCCGTGCCCGTCATGGAATTCATGGTGCTGGACGAGACCAATCCGTCGAGCATCGTGTCCTGCCTGCGCGCCGCGCGCGAGAACGCGCGCGCCGTGCGCGGTGCGCTCACCACCGAGGTGTGGGAGACGCAGAACCAGACCTGGCTCGAATTCAACCGCCTGCTGCGCGAGGGCGCCTTCGACCGCGACCCCGGGGCCTTCTTCGAATGGGTCAAGTTCCGCTCGCACCTGTCGCGCGGCGTCACCGTGGGCACCATGCTGCAGGACGAAGCCTTGCACTTCCTGCGCATCGGCACCTTCCTGGAACGCGCCGACAACACGGCGCGGCTGCTCGACGTGAAGTTCCACGCCCTGGCCGGCGAGTATTTCGGCGCCGGCCACGTCAAGGAAAGCCAGGAGGTGGACTTCTACCACTGGAGCGCGATCCTGCGTTCGGTCTCCGGCTTCGAGGTCTACCGCAAGGTCTACCGCAACGTCATCCGCCCGGAACGCGTGGCGGAATTGCTGATCCTGCGCCCCGACATGCCGCGCTCGCTGGCCGCGTGCATGAACGAGGTGGTGCTCAATCTGCAACTGGTGGCCAACCAGGGCAGCAGCGAGACGCTGCGCCGTGCCGGTCGGCTGCGTTCCGACCTGCAGTACGGCCGCATCGACGAGATTCTGGCCACCGGCCTGCACGCCTACCTGACGCAGTTCCTCGACCGCGTGGGCGACCTCGGCGTGGGCATCAGCCGCGACTTCCTGGTGCCGATGGCGGCCTGAGGGCGCTGCACGATGCGCTTCGGTGCGGCTGCCCTGACGGGCCCGCGATTCACTGCGAGCCCGGCCCGAAGCGTCTCGACCGCTGCGACCTGCGGCGCGTGGCGCTGCCGCGCCAGCGGCTGGTGCTGGGTGAGTCGATGTCGGCGCCTGTCTGATGCACCTCAGGCCGGCACGTACTCGATGCCGGTCTGTGCGAGGCCGACGAGGTCGATGTTGTCGGTGTTGTAGGAAAGTTCGGCGGCGAAGACGGCGATCGAGGCCTCGGTGTAGACGTGATGGACGTCGATGAGGGCGACCAGCTCGGCGCTTTCCTGGGGCGAAGGCGCGACGCCGATGAGGTTGAAGTACATCAGCTCCACCGCCTGCTGGTGCGTGTGCCCGGCGCCCAGCGCGGCATCCAGCGCCAGCTGCGCCACCTGCTCGTACGACATGCCGGCGTCGAACACGCTCAGGCCGATGCCCACGAACTCGGGGTTGGCCACGAACGAAGCGCCGAAGACGGCGCCCAGCAGCTTGGCCGTCATCCCGGCCGCGCCGTCCATGTCCAGCGCCACGTGACGGTCCTCGAACTGCAGCCGCTCGATGCCTTGCAGGTCGATCGTGTACGGGCCACGGTCATCGCTCACGATCCAGCCGCTGTCCTCCCGCGACCAGCCGAAGTGGCTGCTGTCGCCGGCGAAGACCGCGCGGTCGACGCCCTCGCCACCCTCCAGGCTGTCGTTGCCGGCGCCGCCGCTGAGCGTATCGTCTCCGGCCAGGCCGTAGAGCTGGTCGTCGGCGCTGGTGCCGGTCAAGGCGTCGGGCCCGGTGGTGCCGAACTGCACCGTTCCCGGGGCCGCCACGCCGTAGTTCAAGCCCGTGTCGGCCAGCCCCGCGAGGTCGATGCGGGCCTGGTTCAGCGGGTGCTCGGCCGCCAGCAGCGCCAGCGTGGCTTGCGCCAGTTTCGAGCAGTCCCACGAATTCATCGAGTTCGGCCGTGCTCGGGGCCATCCCGACGACGTTCTCGTACACCGTGTTCACGAAATCGGTGTTGCCGTGCGAACCGGCCAGCTGCGCAAAACGCGCCGACGCCGCCGCCAGCGCGGCCAACTCTTCGGCGCTGGCGCCGCTGTCCAGCAGGCTCAGGTAGCTGCCCACCAGGGCTGCATCCTGCAGGGCCGAGGCGCCAAACACCGCGCCCACGAGCTTGGCCGCCATGCCGGCGTTGCCGTCGATGTCGTAGGCGACGGCGGTGTCGGCAAAGCGCAACCGCTCGATGCTGCTCAGGCTGTCGTTGCCGTCGCGGCCGGGGGTCATGTCGTTCACCTGGCGCACGTCGCCGGCCAAGCTGATAGCGTAGTCGGCCCGCACCCCGGTGAAGACGGACGTGTCGATGCCGCCCAGACCGCTGATGGCGTCGTCACCGCCCAGTCCGGCAAAGGTATTGGCGTCGTCGTCACCCGTGAGCACGTCGTTGCCGCCGGTGGCCTGGGGTGCCACCGCCACCGCCAGCG
>JALORV010000043.1 GCA_025458735.1 Burkholderiaceae bacterium
CATCACGCCGACGAAACAGGCGACCGCACCGACACGCGCATCGCCGCCCTGCAGGCGGGCGATCTCGGCACCGACATCGAAGGGTTCGTGCTGGATGCGCACCATCGCCTCAGCCCCCGGTCACCGGCGGGAAGAAGGCTACTTCGGCACCCGCGTGCAGCGCAGCGTCGTTGCGCACCATGAGTTGGTCCACCGCCGCCCGCACGCGCGCCATTTCGCCGAAGGCCTCGGTCCACGGCGCGCCGCGCGCGGCCAGCCAGTCGCGCAGCGCGCCGACGGTGTCGATGGCGGGGGGCAGGTCGCACTCCTCGCGCGCCATCCCGACCCGTTCGCGCAGCGCCGCGAAGACCCGTTCGCGCAGCGCCGCGAAGTACAAAATGGTCACTTTCATCGGGCAGCCCGCCTAGCTCAGCAGGTCGGCAAAGGCCAAGTAGCGCACGGCATCGCCACGCCTGACCGTGCTGCCTGCCGGGATGTCGACCAGGCCGTCGGCCCAGACCGTCGAATTGAGCACGGCCGAATTCTGCGTCGGGAACGCCTCGACCTCGTCGGAACCGCGGCGACGCACACGCATGAACTCGCGACGGCTGTCGGGCACGGGCCGGTTGAACCCGGCCCGCATCGCGTAGGCCTCTGTGCCGGACTCCGACACCCCCTGCCGGCATAGCACGAACGGGCGCGCAAACAGCAGGAAGGTCACGAAGCTCGACACCGGATTTCCCGGCAGGCCGATGAACGGGACGTCGCGCACGCGACCGAATGCCAGCGGCTTGCCTGGCTTCATCGCGATGCTCCACAGTTCCAGCGTCCCTTCGGCCTCGACGGCCGGCTTCACGTGGTCCTCCTCGCCGACCGACACGCCGCCGGAGGTGATGATCAGGTCGGCACCGGCCGCCGCAGCGACGAACGCTTCCCGCGTGCGCACGCGATCGTCCGGCACGATGCCGAGGTCGCGTACCTCGCAACCGAGCCGCTCGAGCAGGGCCCGCAGCACAAAGCGGTTCGAGTTGTAGATGCGCCCAGGGGCCAGCGGCTCGCCGGGCATCGCCAGTTCGTCGCCCGTGAAGAACACCGCCACCCGCAGGCGGCGGAACACGCTGAGCTGCGCGCTGCCGACCGAGGCAATCAGGCCGACGTCCTGCGGCCGCAGGCGGGTGCCGGCCGGCACCACGACGTCGCCGGCCGCGATATCGAGGCCGGCGCGCCGGATCCAGGCCCCGCGCGCCGGCACCTCGCCGATGGTGACACGCTCGCCCAGCAATGTGCAGGCCTCCTGCATGACGATCGCGTCGGCACCCGCCGGCACCGGCGCACCGGTGAAGATGCGCGCGGCCGTCCCCGGTTCGAGCGGGCCGCCGACATGGCCGGCCGCGATGCGCTGGCTCACCCGCAGCGTGGTTCCGGTCGCAGGAATGTCGACGGTGCGCACCGCATAGCCGTCCATCTGCGAATTGTCGAGCGGCGGTACGTTGATCGACGACACCACGTCGCGCGCCAGCACCCGACCCTGCGCCTGCAGGGTCGGCAGCGTTTCCACGCCGACCGGATCGGCGCGCGCCAGCATGCGCGCCAGCGCGTCTTCCACCGCAAGCATCAGCGAAGCCCCAGGTGCGCCGAGATGAACGCAGCGATCTTAGCCGGGGCGTTCAGGTCGAGCACCGGCAGCGCGGTGTCCACCGGCCCGTCGGCGGCGACCGCCACCACGTTGGGATCGTTCGGGAAGATCGGCGGCTCGGTCTGGCCGGTGCGGCGCACTTCGATGCGGGGCACCTGCCCTTCGCTCTTGAAGCCCTCGATGATGACGAGGTCGCAGGGCGCCAGCAGGCCGAGCAGTTCATCGAGCGTGGCCGGCCGCCGCGGGGTTTCGGTCAGCATTGCCCAGCGATGCGTGGTGGCGATCAGCACCTGCCCGGCACCGGCCTCGCGGTAGCGGTAGGAGTCCTTGCCGGGCCGGTCCATGTCGAAGCCATGGTGCGCATTCTTGATCGCCGACACCGTCAGCCCGCGCGTGCGGAAGTCAGGGATCAGGCGCTCGATCAGCGTGGTCTTGCCGCTGTTCGAGTAACCGATGATGCCGACCGCCTTCACCTGCCGGCTCCCGCTGGCCGGCCGGCACGGGCCGCGATGTGCGACTTGATCGCCTCGGTGTCGTTGCCGATGCACTCGAAGCGCTGCGGCAGCGACTCGAGGCCGGCATAGGCGGACGGGCGCTCCGGCGGCCGGCCGATCGCCTCGACGATCGTCGCCGCGAACTTGGCCGGCAGCGCGGTCTCCAGGCAGATCATCGGCACCGCCGAGTCGCGGTGCTCGAGCGCGACCTTGATGCCGTCGGCCGTGTGCGGATCGATCACGACGCCATGGCGCTGCTCGACCAGGCGGATGGTGCGCAGCCGATCGAGGTGCGTGCTGCGCCCGGACACCACGCCGCTGCTGCGCACGACGTCGAAGAACGGCGTGCCGGCGAGGTGGAATTCGCCGCGCGTGTCGATCTCCCACCACAGCTCGCGCACGATCAGCGGGTCGCGCCCGACGACGTCGTAAATGTAGCGCTCGAAGTTGGAGGCCTTGCTGATGTCCATCGACGGACTGCTGGTGGCATGCGTCTCGCCGCCGCCACGCACGCGATAGCGCCCGGTGCGGAAGAACTCGTCGAGGACATCGTTCTCGTTGGTCGCCAGCACCAGCCTGTCGATCGGCAGCCCCATGTTGCGCGCGATCCAGCCCGACAGGATGTTGCCGAAGTTGCCCGAGGGCACGGCGAACGACACCGCCTGCTCCGACGAGGTCGTCGCCTGCAGGTAGCCGTGAAAGTAGTAGACCACCTGCGCGACGATGCGGCCCCAGTTGATCGAGTTGACGCTGCCGATCGACCAGCGCGCCTTGAACTCGAGGTCGCCGGCGATCGCCTTGACCGCGTCCTGGCAGTCGTCGAAGGTGCCGGCCACGGCGAGGTTGTGGACGTTGGCGTCCTGCAGCGAGTACATCTGCGCCCGCTGGAACGCACTCATGCGGCCCTGCGGGGAGAGCATGAACACGTTGATGCCGGGCCGGCCGCGCAGCGCGTACTCGGCCGCCGAGCCGGTATCGCCGGAAGTCGCCCCCAGCACGTTCAGGCGTCCGCCGCGTTCGTGCAGCACGTGCTCGAACAGCGCCCCGAGCAGCTGCATCGCCATGTCCTTGAACGCAAGCGTCGGTCCGTTCGACAGCTCCAGCAGCGCCAGTCCAGGCTCGAGCTGGCGCAGCGGCGCGATCGCGGCCGCATCACTGCCGGCGCGCGCATTGCCGAAGGCCGCCGCCGTGTAGGTGGCCCGGCACATGGCCGCCAGCCGCTCGCGCGCGATGTCGGTGGCGAAGAGCGCAAGTACCTCTGTCGCGAGATCCGCGTAGTCGAGCGCGCGCCAGCTTTCGAGCTGCGCGCGATCGACATGCGGATACTGCGCCGGCACGTACAGGCCGCCGTCATCGGCGAGCCCCGACAGCAGGATGTCGCAGAAGCCGCGTTCCGGAGCGCGACCGCGCGTGGAGACGTAGCGCATATCAGCTTCCGGGGCAGACGCAGCGTTTCATCGGATGGCCGGGCCTTGTCGCGGACGGAGGTCCCGCACTACAGCAGCTCTTCCTGCCGGATGCGGATGACCGGCGCCAGCACGGTCGGCAGCGCCTCGATGCGGCGGATCGCAGCGTTGACCTCGCGCTCCACGGCGTCGTGCGTCAGCATGATGATGTCGGTCTGGTTTTCCCCTTCCGACGGCTCGCGCTGGAACAGCGCGTCGATCGAGATGCGGCCGTCGGCCAGGATGCGCGTGATGTCGGCCAGCACGCCGGGCTGGTCGGCCACGCGCATGCGGAAATAGTAGGAAGTGACGGTGTCCTCGATCCCGAGCCAGGGCACCGCCGCCATCGCGTCGGCCTGGAACGCGAGGTGCGGCACATGGTTCTCCGGATCCGCGGTGTGCATGCGCGTGACATCGACGAGGTCGGCGATGACGGCCGAAGCCGTCGGCTCCGAACCTGCACCGGGACCGTAGTAGAGCGTCGTTCCTACGGCGTCGCCCTTGACCAGCACCGCGTTCATCGCGCCCTCCACACTGGCGATGAGCCGCTGCATCGGCACCAGGGTCGGATGCACGCGCAGCTCGATCCCCTGGGCCGTGCGCTTGGCGATGCCCAGCAGCTTGATGCGGTAGCCGAGCTGCTCGGCATAGCGGATGTCGGCGGCTGCAAGAGTCGAAATGCCTTCGGTGTGCGCCGCCGCGAAGTTGATGGGCACGCCGAAGGCGATCGCCGCCAGCAGCGTCAGCTTGTGGGCCGCGTCGATGCCCTCGATGTCGAAGGTCGGATCGGCCTCGGCGTAACCGAGGCGCTGCGCCTCGGCCAGCACGGCGTCGAAGGGCAGCGCGCGCGCGCGCATCTCCGACAGGATGAAGTTGCTGGTGCCGTTGATGATGCCGGCCAGCCACTCGATGCGATTGGCCGTCAGGCCCTCGCGCAGCGCCTTGATGATCGGAATGCCCCCGGCAACCGCCGCCTCGAAGGCGACCATGACGCCGCGCGCACGTGCGGCTTCGAAGATCTCGTTGCCATGCCGGGCCAGCAGCGCCTTGTTGGCGGTGACGACGTGCTTGCCGCGCGCGATGGCTTCGAGCACGAGTTCGCGCGCCGGCTCGTAGCCGCCGATCAGTTCGACCACGATGTCGATGTCGGGATTGCGGACGACCTCCAGCGCCTGCGTCGAGACCGGCACCGAATCGCCGAGAAATGCGCGCGCCCGGGCCGCGTCACGGACCGCCACCGCGACGATCTCGATGCCGCGCCCCGCGCGCCGCGTGATCTCGTGCTGGTTGCGCCGGAGCACGGCCGCGGTTCCGCGGCCGACGGTGCCCAGTCCGAGCAGTCCGACCTTGATCGGTTTCATGGTGCTGTGTCCTCGAGCATTGCGCCGCCGGCAGCGGCACGCCGGACCTACGCGGCCGCCCGGTCGGGCACGCGCGGCGCGATCAGCCCGTCCTTGCGGAACATTTCCTTGATGCCGCGGATGGCCTGCCGGATGCGATGCTCGTTCTCGATCAGTGCGAAGCGAACGTGCGAATCCCCGTAGTCACCGAAGCCGATGCCCGGCGAGATCGCCACCTTGGCCTCGGCCAGCACCTTCTTGGCGAACTCGAGCGAGCCAAGGGCGCGATAGGGCTCGGGAATCTGCGCCCAGATGTACATCGACGCACGCGGCACCTCGACCATCCAGCCGGCCTCGTGCAGTCCGCGCACCAGCACATCGCGCCGGCGCTGGTACTCGCTGCGGATCTGCTCGACGCAGTCCTGCGGGCCCTCGAGCGCGGCAATCGAGGCCACCTGGATCGGCGTGAAGGTGCCGTAGTCGTGATAGCTCTTGATCCGCCCGAGCGCGGCGACCAGGTCGCGGTTGCCGACCATGAAGCCGATGCGCCAGCCGGCCATGTTGTAGCTCTTGCTCATCGTGAAGAACTCGACGGCGACGTCGCGTGCGCCGGGCACCTGCATGATCGACGGCGCACGGTTGCCGGGAAAGCCGTCGAACACGATATCGGCGTACGCGAGGTCGTGCACCACGTAGATGCCGTGCTGGCGGGCCAGGTCGATGACGCGATGGAAGAATCCGAGATCGACGCACTGCGCCGTGGGATTGCTCGGGAAGCCAAGGATCATCATCTTCGGCTTCGGCAGCGACTCGCGGATCGCGCGCTCGAGTTCCGCGAAGAAGTCGACCCCGCCATCCATGCGCACCGAGCGGATGTCCGCGCCCGCAATAATGGCGCCGTAGATGTGTATCGGGTAGCTCGGGTTCGGCACCAGCACCGTGTCGCCGCGATCGAGAGTGGCGAGCATCAGGTGCGCCAGACCCTCCTTCGAGCCGATGGTGACAATGGCCTCCGCATCCGGATCGATGTCGACCGCATAGCGCGTCTGGTACCACTGCGCGATCGCCTTTCGCAGCCGCGGAATTCCCTTTGACACCGAGTAGCCGTGCGTGTCCTGCCGCTGGGCCGCCTCGACCAGCTTGTCGACGATGTGGCGCGGCGTCGGGCCGTCGGGATTGCCCATGCTCATGTCGATGATGTCCTCGCCGCGCCGGCGGGCAGCCATCTTGAGCTCGCCGGTGATGTTGAAGACATACGGCGGCAGCCGCTTGATGCGCGGAAACTCGACCATCTCCCCGACCTCAGGCAATCTGTTGCAGCGGCGCCTCAAGGCATGGATGTCGCTGCGGTTTCTGGGTTGTCGACGCTCGCTTGTGCGCCGCAACGTGTGCCTATAATGTACCCGAACTGACCATGCCCAGCGCTGCTGAACGCGGCGCGAATGCAAGGACGCCCGGAGCGAATTGAAACTGCACGCGGACTCGCCGACAGCGCTCGCCACGGTCACCGCCTACGGCTCCGGCTTCGTTGAAGTCAACAAGGTCCGTTACACCC
>JALORV010000044.1 GCA_025458735.1 Burkholderiaceae bacterium
GGCGGCAGGTAGTAGTTCTTCGTCTTCGAGGAGAGCACCTTGCCGTCGGCGAGGATCTCGCCTTCGTCGATGTCCTCGAAGCCCGCCACCATCCGCAGCGTGGTGGTCTTGCCGCAGCCGGACGGCCCCAGCATCGCGACGCACTCGCCGGGGCCGACCTCGAGGTCGAGGCCGGAGACGGCGGCGACATTGCCGAAGCGCTTGCCGATGCCATTGAGTTTCAGCGTTGACATGACGCTCTCCTACTTCGCGACCTTGAAGAACTTCTTCACCACGACCTCGGCGGTGACGATGATGACGAGCGCGACGCCGGCCATCGCCGCCGCGTAGACCGTCTCGCCGTCCTCGTTCAGCGTGTAGATCGCCACCCCGATGGTGCGCGTCGTCGGCCCGTAGAGCAGCACGGAGACGGTCAGCTCGCGCAGCGCCGGCAGGAAGATCAGGAAGAACGCGGCAACCATTCCGGGACGCACCAGCGGGATGACGACGTCCTTGAGCGCCTGCCAGGTCGTCGCACCCGAGACGCGCGCCGCCTCGACCAGCGAGTCGTGCACCTGCTCCAGCGCGGCCGAGTTGGCCTTCAGCGCGAACGCCATGTAGCGTGCGATGTACGCGACCAGAATGATCCAGATGGTGTTGTAGATGTTGACGCCGAACTTGCCGCTCCACGCCAGGATGACGCCGAGCGCGATCACCGAGCCTGGCACCGAGAAGGGCAGCATGCCGAGGAACTCCAGGATGCCCTTGCCCTTGACCTTCATCTTGACGATCACGTACGAGATGATGACTCCTGCGAACATCGTTATCAGCGCCGAGGCGAGACCGAGGCCGATGCTGTTCCAGATCGCGTCGCGGGTCAGATCCCACTCGAAGAGGATGTGGTGGTAGTTGTCGAAGGTCATGTTCTCCGGAGCGATCGGCAGGCCATAGGTGTTGAGGCCGCCCACAAGGAAGATCGTGACCGTCGGCAGCACGATGGTGAAGCCGATGTAGGCGAAGCAGAACACCAGCAGCGGGACGCGCAGGCCGCGCAGGCGAATCTCGGTCGGCCGGAAGCTCTTGCCCGCGATGATCTGGTAGCGGCCGCGCGTCAGCACCTTGTTCTGCGCCCAGATGATGAGCGCGGCGGTCGCCACCAGCACCGTCGACAGCACGGTGCCGGTGCGGATGGCGGCGAAGCTGCCGGCGCTCTGGTGGATGCGCTCGTAGATCAGCGTCGGGATGTTGTAGATGCCCGCCTCGATGCCGAGCATTGCCACCGTGCCGAAGTGCGCCATCGAATAGAGCATGATGAGCAGCGCGCCGGAGAGGATCGACGGCGCGACGAGCGGAATGGTGATCTTGCGCGTGATCGTGAACAGGTCGGCGCCGGAGATGCGCGCCGACTCCTCGAGCGTCGGGTCCATGCGCTCGAGCGCGCCGCTGACCTGGATGAATACGAAGGGGAACAGATACATCGTCTCGACGAGGATGATGCCCAGGTACGAATAGATGTCGAAGACCGGCCCCGAGAAGCCGAGCGTATCCATGAAGAAGCGGTTGATGTAGCCGGAACGCGGCGAGAGCAGCATCTTCCACGCCAGGGCGCCGATGAACGAGGGCAGCATGAAGGGAACGAGGAACAGCACCTTCATTGCGCCCTTCCACGGCAGGTCGGTGCGCGTCACCAGCCACGCGAAGAAGGTGCCGACGATGGTGCCGGTCACCGTCACGCCGGAGGCGAGGATCAGCGAGTTGACGAGCGCCTTGTACGTATCCGGCTCGCTGAGCACCTTGACGGTATCGGCGATGTTGAAGGCGCCGTCGACCCAAAGCGCGTTGAAGAAGATCAGCAGCACCGGCACGGCGACGAAGATCACCAGGATGCCGACGGCGAGGCCGAAGAGAATCTGCGGCGTGCCGAACGCGGAACGGCCGAGGCTAGGCATTGACGTTCTCCGCATCGTGCTGCGTGGCGCCCGCGAACCACTGCGAGGCGCGGAAGCTCACGCGACAGGAATCCCCGTCGGCGAAGCGCCGCGTTTCCTCCAGCGCCCGGCGGCTGTCGGTGGCGGCGCGCAGCGTCGCGCCGCCGGTCTCGATCAGGTAGTCCATCTGGGCGCCGAGGAAGCTCGCCCTTCGTACGACGCCGGGCAGGCCCGGGCCGTCGCGCGAGAGCTCGATGTCGAAGGGCCGGCAGCCGAGCGTCAGATGCTCGCCCGGCAACTGGGGCGGCGCGCCCGCCCATTCGGCGACGAGATCGGGAAAGCGCCAGGCGGCACCCAGCTTCTTCATCGGTACGAAGTTGGCGACGCCGAGGAAGCGATAGACGTAGGCGTCCACGGGCCGGTCGAACAGCGCGGCCGGCGTGCCGACCTGCCTCATGCGCCCCGTCTCGTCCATCACGCCGACGCGGTCGGCGAGCGCCAGCGCGATCTCCTGGTCGTGGGTGACGTAGATCACGGTGATGCCGAGCTGCTCCTGCAGTTCGCGAATCTCGAAGCGCATCTCTTCCCGCAGGTTGGCATCGAGATTGTTGAGCGGCTCGTCGAGCAGCAACAGCGCGGGCCGCGAGACGAGCGCCCGCGCCAGCGCGACGCGCTGCTGCTGCCCGCCGGAGAGCTGCGAAGGCATGCGCGACTCGAGCCCGCCGAGACCCACCTGGTCGATGGCCCGCTGCGTGCGCCGCTCGCGTTCGTCGGCGGCGACCGCTGCGATCTTGAGCGGATAGGCCACGTTGTCGCGTACGCTCATGTGCGGCCACACGGCGTAGTCCTGGAACACCATGCCGATGCCGCGCCGGTCGGGCGGAACATGGACGCCTTCCGCCGCGACCTCGACGTCGCCGATCGCGACGCGACCGGCGTCCGGCGCCTCGAAGCCGGCGAGCAGCCGCATGAGGACGGTCTTGCCGCAACCCGACGGGCCGAGCAGCACGAAGCATTCGCCGGCCTCGACCGCCAGATCCAGCCCGCGCAGGACCGCATGCTCCCCGTAGGCCTTCGCGAGGCCCTCGATTCGCACAGCGCTCATGTCGGTCCCCGGCTTACTTCTGCATGATCTCGGTGAACTTCTTGATGGTGGCTTCCTTCTCCGCCATCATCTTCTGGTAGTCGATCTTGATGGCTCGCTTCATCGCATCGGCGACCGGCGGCAGCGGATAGCGCTCCGGAACCTTGACGTCGGCGCGCACCGGCAGCGTGCCTTCGTTGGCGACGATTGCCTGGCCCTCCTTCGAGAGCACGAAGTCGACGAACTTCTGCGCCGCGGCCAGGTTCTGCGTACCCTTGAAGATCGCGATGGGGCTCGGGATCACCAGCATCTCAGGCGGGTAGGCGAGCGCCAGCGTGGCTCCCTTGTCGACCTTGTCGAGCGTGATGTAGTCGACGGCGAGGCTGCCGAGCAGGTCGCCCGAGGCCGTATCGTCGACAACCTGCCCGGACCCCTTGCCCATCTTCGCTCCGTTGGCACGCAGGCCTTCGATGTAGGGCCAGCCGAAGGCCTTCACCAGCAGCGAGACGCTCATGTAGGCGGTGCCCGAGAGTGCGGGATTCGCGATGCCGAAGGCGCCCTTGAACGTCGGCTTCTGCGCATCGGCCCAGGTCCTTGGCACTTCCTTGACCAGGCGGGTGTTGTAGGCGATGCCGAGCGTGCCCAGCCGCACCGCGGTGAAGGAACCATCGTGGTCGGGCAGCGGATTGGCCAGCGACTTGATCTCCTTCGGCATGTAGGGCTGGAGAGCGCCCTGTGCCTTGAGCTGATAGAAGTCGGGAACCTCGCTGGTCCACAGGATGTCGGCGAGCAGCTTGCCCGATTCGCGCTCGGCGGCGATCTTCGCCATCAGCTTGCCGGCGCCGGCGGACTGGTAGTCCATCTTGACCTCGGGATGCCTGGCGGAGAAGGCCTTCTTCAACTCGCCGATCAGCGATTCCTTCATCGAGGTGTAGACGTAGAGCTTCTCCTGCGCCTGGGCCTCGACCTGGGCCCCGAAGCCCACCGAAACGAGCAGCGAAAACACCAGAAGACGCAGTTTCATGACCAACCTCCTTGTTCGAATGCGGGCGGCGATGCCCTGAGTTGCATTGAACGGGGAGTTCCTTTCAGAATCCTTTCGATGGCGCGTCGGCAGTTCAGGCGCAGAGGGGGAGCCGAACCCGCGCAACGAGCCCGCACCCGTCCGATCGATCGTCGAGTTCGAGGGTGCCGCCGTGCGCGAGCGCGATCTGGTGGGCGATCGCCAGCCCGAGGCCCGCACCGCTGCGGCCGGCGCGGTCGAGGCGGCGATGGAAGCGCTGGAACATCGCCTCGCGCGCCTCGGCAGGGATGCCGGGCCCCGAGTCGGCCACCTCGACCTGCGCCTGGCTGCCACTGCACTGCAGCGAGACCATGACCTTGCCCTCGCATGGCGTGTAGCGCAGCGCGTTGTCGATCAGGTTGGCGAACATTTCGTGCAGCATGATCTCGTTGCCGACGACGGGAGCCTGCGCCGCGACGCCTTCGTAGCCGAGGTCGATGCGCTTCTCCAGCGCCAGCATCCCCAGGTCGAGCGCCGCCTCACGCAGCAGCGTTGCGAGGTCGAGGCGCGCGCCGTCCTTCACCACCCCCTTCGCCGCCTCGACGCGCGAGAGCGACAGCATCTGGTTGCACAGGCGTTGGGCGGCGCGGGAGGCGGCGGCGATGCCTTCGACCGCGTCGCGCAGCTTCGCCGGGTCGTCCTGGCGCAGCCCGTATTGCGCCTGCGCGCCGAGCAGGGTTAGCGGCGTGCGCAGTTGGTGGGCGACGTCGGCGGCGAACCGCCGGCTCGCTTCGAGCAGGCTCGCGAGGCGCGTCAGATGGCCGTCTACGGCCGATACCAGCGGTCGGGTTTCCGCCGGCAGGCCGTCGGCCACCAGCGGGGTCAGATCTTCCGCCTCGCGCTGCGTGAGCAGGCCGGCGAGGTGCGTGAGATCCCGGCGCGCGGCGCGCAAACCAATCCATGCGAGGAGACCGCCCAGCACGATCAACCATGACTGCCGCCTCAGATCGGCGAGAAACAGCCGATGGACGGACTCGATGCGCGTCGCTGCGCTCTCCGCCACGACGTAGTAGGAGCCGCCAGTGCGCAATGCCGCAATTCGCACCGCCCTGCCGCGATAGTGAGCGGCCCTGAAACGCGGGGAAGTGTCCGTGTCCGCCGAGATGTAGGGCAGATCGCCCTCGCCCGCAAGGGCTTTGCCGTCGGGGTCGATCACCGCGAAGTAGACCTCGTCGGCCTCGGTGCCCAGGCTCGCAGCGATGCGGCGGCGCGTGTGTTCCGACGACTGCGGTTCCGCCTGCAGCACGACCAGCGCGGCGCGTAGCGCGCGGTCGTGGGCGCTGTGCGTGGCGTCGCGTATGTCGCGGTAGGCAGTGGTTGCGTTAAGCGCGAAGACAATGGTCAGCGCCGGCAGACCGATCAGTGCCAGCCGCCCGGCCCAGCTTCTCACGCTGCACCGCTCCGGCCATCGACCGAAAGCGCATAGCCCAGGCCTCGCAGCGTGACGATCGTCGCCCCGGAGCCCTCGATCTTCTTGCGCAGCCGATGAACGTAGATTTCGATGCTTTCGATGCGTGCGTCCGAGTCGAATTCGAATACGCGCTTGAACACGGTCTCCCGCGCCACCGGGTGGCCGAGGCGCGCGGCGAGCGCTTCGAGCACCGCCAGCTCGCGGGGCGTCAGCTGCAACGGCTTGCCGTCGAGCATCACTTCTCGGGTCAGCGTGTCGAGCACTAGGCTGCCGATCTTCGCCTTCGGTGTCTGGCCGCCGCTCCTGCGCAACAGCGCCTTGATGCGAGCCTCCAGCTCGTCGAGCTCGAATGGCTTCGGAAGATAATCGTCCGCGCCCAGATTGAGCCCGCGCACGCGATCGTCCTTCGTCCCGCGCGCCGTCAGCACCAGCACCGGCGTGATATCGCCGCGGTCGCGCAGGCGGCGCAGTACGTCGAGGCCGTCGAGGCCCGGCAGCGACAGGTCGAGGACGACGAGGTCGTAGCGCTCCGTCTTCAGCGCCAGGTCCGCCCGGTCGCCCCGGTCGAGGTGCTCGACGATGAAGCCGACCTGCGTCAGCCAGTCGACGAGCCATTTCGCCAGTTCCGGGTGATCCTCGACGAGCAACAGCCGCATAGGCCCTCGCAGTTGATGACGCTGCGCGTGCTACCGGCCAGCTGAACCGACGCGC
>JALORV010000045.1 GCA_025458735.1 Burkholderiaceae bacterium
TCCTTGCGGAACGGGTGCCCGACGAAGCCATAGTCGGTCAGGATGCGGCGCAGGTCCGGATGGCCCTCGAACACGATGCCGTAGAGGTCGAACGCCTCCCGTTCGTACCAGTTGGCGCTGGTCCACACGCCGGTGACCGAAGCGATCAGCGGCAGGTCGTCATCACCGCACAGGCTGCGCACGCGCAGCCGGCAGTTGTGCCGCAGCGACAGCAGGTGCATCACGACGGCATAGCGCGGCCCGCTCCAGGCACCGTCGCCATAGGCCGAGTAGTCGAGGCCGGCGAGATCGATCAGCTGTTCAAAGGCGAGCCGAGGATCGGTGCGCAGCCGCGTCGCCACGGCCAGATGGTCTGCACCACGCACGACGATCGTCACCTCGCCGAGCGCGACGACCACGTCCTGCAGCTTGTCGCCGAGCGTCTCGCGGAGGACGCCGGCCAGTTCCTCGGCTCGGCTCATCGGGCGATCGTGTTGGTGCGGCGAATCTTGTTCTGCAGCTGGATGATCCCGTAGATCAGCGCTTCCGCGGTGCACGAGCCCATGCTGATGACCCAGCGCGGCTCGGCCATCTGGTCGTAGACCTTGCGCAGGGCCGGCGCCATCTTGTTGCACAGTGTTCCGGCGACGATCATCACGTCGCTCTGGCGCGGGCTGGGGCGGAAGAAAATGCCGAAACGGTCGAGGTCGTAGCGGGCCGCGCCGGCGTGCATCATCTCCACGGCGCAGCAGGCGAGGCCGAAGGTCATCGGCCACAGCGAGCCGGTCTTCGACCAGTTGACCAGCTTGTCGACACTGGTCGTGACGAAGCCTTCGTTGAGGACGCCTTCGATCGCCATCAGGATCCTCCGCGTGTTATCGCAACGGCGAACAGGTCACGCATCATCACTCCCAGTCGAGCGCGCCGCGCTTCCACTCGTAGACGAATCCGACCGTCAGGATGGCGAGGAAGCCCATCATCGCCCAGAAGCCGACGCTCCACGACCCGAGGTCGCCGAGCACCACGGCCCACGGAAAGAGGAACGCGATTTCGAGGTCGAACAGGATGAACAGGATGGCGACGAGGTAGTAGCGCACGTCGAACTTCATGCGCGCGTCCTCGAAGGCCTCGAAGCCGCACTCGTACGGCGACAGCTTCTCGGGATCGGGCCGGTGCGGGCCGAGCAGTGCTCCGATGGCCATCGGAGCGGCGCCGACCACGAGGCCGACGACGATGAACAGGAGGACGGGGAGGTAGCTTTCGAGATTCACGCCGGTCAGCCTAGCGGCTCACATTCCACACACTGCGCCCTTGCTGTAGCCCGCAGGCCGTTGCCTGCCCTTCGCGCCTTTCACTGCCCATGCCCGCGCTTCGCTGCTCTTCGCAGCCCGTCGAAAAAGCACGCGAAGATCGGAGTGTGCCGCTGCAACGGAGCCTGCGGTGGTGCCGACGGTGAGACTCGAACTCACACGGCTTTCGCCGCCACCCCCTCAAGATGGTGTGTCTACCAATTCCACCACGTCGGCAAGGCGCAAAACCCGCGGGATTCTACTCGATTCGTTCACGCGTTTCAGTCGCGCGCGGCATTTCTTGCGAGGTACCGGGCGCGCATTGCCTGCGCGCTGCAGATCAGGCCCTGCGCACTTCGCATCAGTGCCAAGGCATGACTCGCAGGTCGACTATTTCGGCACGTCCACCGGCTTGGAGTTCGTCGAGCCCGGCGTTGCCGCCGGTGCGGATGCGGGTGGAGTCGAAGCGGCCGCGGGCGTCGACGGCGCACCGGGTACAGACCCTTGCGGCACCGTGGGCACCGGAATGTCCTTGGGCGCAGATGACCCCGGCGCCGTGTTGGCAGGCACGCCGCCCGCGGGAACCGGCACCGCGTCCATGATGCCGCCGCCACCGGTAGTCGGACGCATGGTTGCCGTGCCGACATAGGCCAGCCCGAGCGTCGCGAGGAAAAACACCGTCGCGACGGCCGCGGTGCTGCGCGACAGGAAATTGGCGGAGCCAGTGGCACCGAACAGGCTGCCCGAAGCACCGCCGCCGAAGGCTGCGCCCATGTCGGCGCCCTTGCCGTGCTGAAGCAGCACCAGCACGATGACGGCGATCGCCGACACCACCTGCACGACGATCAGTAACGTGGTCAACCAGGTCATTGCTTGCCTTTCCGTTCAGTCATTGCACTGTCACGCGCGTTCAGCAGTCACGCGCGCAGGCTGATTCAAATCACAGCGCCAGGCCCCAGCATCAAGCTGCGGCATCAGGCTGCCGCACAGATGGCGGCGAACTCTTCGGCCACCAGCGCGGCGCCGCCAACCAGTCCACCGTCGATGTCATGCTGGCAGAGGAGTTCCCGGGCATTGGCGGCCTTGACGCTGCCACCGTAAACAATGCGCAGCGCCCGCGCCGCGTCTTCCTGCCGTCCGGCCACGTGCTGGCGCAGTGCCGCGTGCACTTCCTGCGCCTGCGCCGGACTGGCCGTGCGTCCGGTGCCGATCGCCCACACGGGCTCGTAAGCGAGTGCGCCGCCCGCCAGCGCAGCGGCGCCGATGCGCTCGAGCACGGCGTCGAGCTGCCGGCGCACGACCGCGAGCGTCGCTCCCGCTTCGCGCTCGGCCAGCGTCTCGCCGACACAGACGATCGGACGCAGGCCGGCGCCGATCGCCGCTGCCGCCTTCGCGGCCACGATCTCGTCGGTCTCGCCGTGCAGCTGACGTCGCTCCGAATGCCCGACGATCACCCAGCGGCAACCGACATCGGCCAGCATGGCGGCCGCAACATCGCCCGTAAACGCCCCCGGCGCGCGCTCCGACACATCCTGCGCACCGATGTCGATGCCGGTCGGAGCCTGTGCGGCAAGCGCGGCGAGGTAAACCGACGGCGCGCACACGACGACCTCGCAAGCGAGCGCGGCGCGGCGCGGCGCGAACGCCTGCAGCCACGCGGCGTTGGCGGCGAGCGAACCGTTCATCTTCCAGTTCGCTGCAACGAGGGGAGTACGTGAGTTCATCATCGGCAAAGCCCGCCATTGTAAGCGGCGGCTGCACGGCGGCCAAACCGACCTTCCTGGCCGTTCATGACGGCCGCACCGCGGCGTCGGCGCCGACCGCCAGCACGATCTTGCCGATGTGCTCGCTCGACTCCATCAGGCGGTGCCCCTGCGCAGCCTCCGCCAGCGGCATCACGGCATGCACGATCGGTCGCACGCGGCCCGCCTCGATCAGCGGCCAGACGATCGAGCGCAAGCGGCCGGCGATGGCGGCCTTGAATGCCACCGGGCGCGGCCGCAGCGTCGACCCGGTGACCGTCAGGCGCCGGCGCAGCACGGCGGCCAGGTCGAGTGGCGCCTGGGCGCCGCCCAGCAGCGCGATGATGACCAGCCGGCCATCATCGGCGAGGCAGGCGATCTCCCACGGCACGTAGTCGCCAGCCACCATGTCGAGGATGACGTCGACACCACGGCCGCCGGATGCCTCCCGGATGACGGCGGCGAAGTCCTCGGTCCGGTAGTTGATGCCGCGCCGGGCGCCAAGGTTCTCGCAGGCGCGGGCCTTGTCGTCGTTGCCGGCCGTGGCATAGACCGTGTGGCCGAGCGCGGCCGCGACCTGGATCGCAGCCACCCCGATGCCGCTGGTGCCTCCCTGCACCAGCAGCGACTCACCGGGGGCGAGCCGGGCCCGGTCGAAGACATTGCTCCAGACGGTGAACAGCGTTTCCGGCAGGCTGGCAGCTTCAAGAAAGCTCAGGCCGGCCGGCACCGGCAGGCATTGACCGACCGGCGCCACGCACCATTCGGCGTAGCCGCCGCCGGCCACCAGTGCGCACACGGCCTCCCCTCGCGCCAGGCCGCTGCCCTCGAGGGCGCCGCCTTCGACGGTACCGGCGACTTCCAGGCCGGGCAGGTCCGAGACCCCGGGCGGCGGCGCATAAGCTCCCTTGCGTTGAAGCACATCGGGCCGGTTGATGCCGGCCGCCTGTACGCGGATCAGCACCTCGCCGGCTGCCGGCACCGGGACCGGGCGCTGCACCGGCCGCAGCACTTCCGGTCCGCCGGGCGCGGCGATTTCTACTGCCGCCATCAGCATGCCGTTCATGACGCCCCCAGTCGCTGCCACAGGAAGGTGTACTGCAGCGCGCTCACCAGCGACTGGTCCGCGCTGCTGGCGGCGCCGGCGTGACCGCCCTCGCCGCTCTCGTGATAACGCACATCGTGCCCCAGCGCGCGCATGCGGGCGAACATGCGGCGCGCGTGGCCGGGGTGCACCCGATCGTCGCGCGTCGAGGTCATGAACAGCACTGGCGGGTAGCGACGGTCGCCGCGCAGCTGCTGATACGGCGAGTAGCGCGACAGCACGGCCCAGTCCTCGGGCAGGTCCGGATCGCCATACTCGGCCATCCAGCTCGCGCCCGCGAGAAGACGATGGTAGCGACGCATGTCGAGCAGCGGCACCCAGCAGACCACCGCCCCGAACAGTTCCGGCCGCTGCGTCAGTGCCACTCCCACCAGCAGGCCGCCGTTGCTGCGGCCCATGATGCCGAGCTGCCGCGGCGTCGTGATGCCACGCCGGATCAGGTCCTCGGCCACTGCGATGAAGTCGTCGTAGGCGCACTGGCGCCGGTGTTTCAGCGCCGCCTGGTGCCACGCGGGACCGAACTCGCCGCCGCCACGGATGTTGGCCACCACATGCACGCCGCCGCGCGACAGCCACGCCCGCCCGGTGATGCCGCTATAGACAGGCAGCAGCGGGATCTCGAAGCCGCCATAGCCGGTGAGCAGCGTCGGGGCGGGTCCGCGTGACGCGGCGGGTCCGGTCACGAAATACGGCACGCGCGTGCCGTCGGCCGACACCGCAATGTGCTGCGTCACCGTCAGCCCGGCCGCTTCGAACTGCGACGGCATGGCCTTCATCAGTTCGGGCGCGCGACCTGGCGCAGCCAGCAGCAGCGTCGGCGGCGCAAGGAAGTCCTGCGTGGTGATCCAGACCGCATCGCTGGCATGCGGGTCGACCGGCGCGACGACCGCCGACGCGGCGTCCGGCAGGACAATCGGCTCTTCCCGCCAGCGCGCGCCGTCGCGCCGGATGTGCATCGGACGGCTGCGCACGTTGTCGAGCACGTCGAGCACCAGACCGTCCCGGGTCGCAGACCAACTCCGCAGCGAACGATGTGCGTCGGGCAGGAACAGTGCTTCGAATCGGCCCCGCCCCGCCAGGAACTCGCCGGCATCCACGGCCAGCAAGGCACCGCCCGGAAACTCGCCGCCCCGGCAATGCCACCCGGATCGCAACCGGACGATCAGCCAGTCACCGGCGAGACCCGCTTCCGCGTCCTCGGGCAGTTCGAGCCGGACCGTGGTGCCGTTGCGCAGCAGCCAGGTCTGGCTGCGGTAGTAGGCGATCAACCGACGGAGGAGCACACGGCACTCATCGCCGTGAAGGTCAACCTCGACGCCGACACCGACGTCGGCGACCTCCCCCTCGAACACGACGATCGACTCGCCTGGAGCCGTGCCGCGCAACCAGCACCGGATCGTGCGGGCGTAGCCACTGCGCGTCAGCGAGCCCGGCCCGAAGTCGGACGCGACGAAAACCGACTCGCGGTCGCGCCATTCGACGTCAGTCTTGGCCTCGGGCAGTTCGAAGCCTGCTTCGACGAAGCGGCCTTCGGCCAGATCGAATTCACGTACGACGACGGCATCGGCGCCGCCTCGGGACAACAGCAACAACGCGCGATCATGAGTCACCGGCAGGACGCGCGCGCCCTTCCACACCCAGTTCTCGCCTTCTGCACGCGCCAGTGCATCGAGGTCGAGCACCGTCTGCCAGGCCGGCGCCGTCTGCCGGAACGCGGTCCACGTGCAGCGCCGCCAGAGGCCGCGCGGGTGGTCGGCGTCCTGCCAGAAGTTGTAGAGCCAGGCTCCATGCGCCTCGACCACCGGCAAGCGATCCGCGGTATCGAGCACCTGGCGCACCGCGTCGCGCAGCGGCGCAAACTGCGGGCACCTCGCAAGCTCCGTGACGGTGCGGGCGCTCTCCTGCCGCACCAGCGCAAGCGCGCGCTCGCCGTCGATCTGCTCGAGCCACAGCAGCTCCGTATCGGCAGCCTCGCCGGTCGCGGCTGCTTCGCCCGCCGGATCGACCGCTTCAGTGCTCACGCCCAGGCCTCGCCAGTGCACGCCGGATGCAAAACGGGGCGCCGAAGCGCCCCGTTTCGACCCTGCAAACCTTACTGCTGCTGGGCCGCAGCGGCGTTGCCCTCGACCGCTTTCATGGAAAGTCGCACGCGGCCCTTTTCGTCGGCCTCGATCACCTTGACCTTCACGGCCTGGCCTTCCTTCAGATAGTCCGCGACCGCATTGACGCGCTCGTTGGCGATCTGCGAGATGTGCAGCAGGCCGTCCTTGCCGGGCAGCAGTTGCACGATCGCGCCGAAGTCCAGCAGGCGCAGCACGGTGCCGTCGTAGACCTTGCCGACCTCGACTTCCGCAGTCAGTTCCTGGATGCGGCGCTGG
>JALORV010000046.1 GCA_025458735.1 Burkholderiaceae bacterium
CCCGTCGTCGATGCGGTCCACGCCAAGGGTGGCAAGGTGTTCGTGCAGCTGATGCACACCGGCCGCGTCAGCCATCTGGCCAACCTGCCGGCCGGCGCGCAGGTGCTCGGCCCCACGGCCGAGGTCTGTCCCGGCGAGATGTACACCGACTCGCAGGGCATGCAAGCCCACAGCCCACCGCGCGAGATGTCCACGGCCGACATCGACCGCACCGTCGCCGAATACGCGGCGTCCGCCCGGCTCGCGGTGGAAGCCGGTTTCGACGGCATCGAGCTGCACGCCGCGAACGGCTACTTGATCGAGCAGTTCCTCAACGCCAACGTGAACCGCCGCACCGACAGCTACGGCGCCGGCATCGAAGGCCGCAACCGCTTCGCGCTGGCCATCGCTGGCGCCACGGCGGCGGCCATCGGCGCCCATCGCGTCGGCATCCGGCTGTCGCCCTACGGCGTGTTCAACAGCACCGGAGGGTTTGCCGACGTGGAGGTGCAGTACCTGGCGCTGACCCAGCAACTGTCGGACCTGGGCCTGCTGTACCTGCACGTGCTGGACCATTCGGCAATGGGTGCGCCGGCGGTGCCCGCCGAATTGAAGTCTCGCCTTCGCGCCGCCTTCCGGGGTCTGTTCATCCTGGCTGGCGGCTTCGATCGAACGAGCGCCGAGCGTGCGCTGCAGGCAGGTCAGGCGGATCTGATTGCCTTTGCCCGACCGTTCCTCGCCAACCCGGACCTGGTGGCACGCATGCAGTCCGACGCCGCACTGAATGCCGTGGACGCGCAGACCTTCTACACACCGGGAGCGAAGGGCTACACGGACTATCCGGCGCTTGCGGCTTGATCGGTGTGGCCGATCGACCCACGCGCAACCCCGCCATGAACGCAGCGCAGGATTCGACGGTGACGTGGAAGAACGTCCCCACGCGGACGGTCACCGCAGGTGGTGTGAGCTTCGCCTACCGGGAACTTGGTGCGGACCATCCCGGTCCGCCGGTCGTGTTCCTCATCCACCTGGCGGCTGTTCTGGACAACTGGGACCCCCGCATCGTCGACGGCATCGCAGCAAAGCACCGCGTGATCACGTTCGACAACCGCGGCGTCGGCGCGTCGAGCGGAGCGCCGGCGACGTCGATGGAAGAGATGGCCCGGGACGCGATCACGTTCATAAAGGCCATGGGCTTCGATCAGGTCGATCTCTTCGGGTTTTCGATGGGTGGCATGGTGGCGCAGGAGATCGTGCTGATGGCACCGCAACTGGTGCGCCGCATGATCCTCACCGGCACGGGCCCGGCCGGCGGCGAAGGCATCAGCCAGGTCGCCCGTGTGACCTACCTCGACATGCTGCGCGGCTGGCTCAGCTTTCAGGACCCGAAGCAGTTTCTGTTCTTCACCCGGTCACCCGACGGCATCCGTGCCGGCAAGGAGTTTCTGGCGCGGCTGAAGGAGCGCTCGGACGACCGCGACAAGAAGATCACGATCGCCGCGCTGCAGGCGCAGTTGAAGGCGCTGCGCCGCTGGGGCGAGAAGGCAGCTGCGGATCTGTCGAAGGTGCATCACCCGGTGCTGGTCGCCAACGGCGACGGCGATCGCATGGTCCCGAGCCGGAACACGCGGGACCTGGCGCGGCGGCTGCCGAACAGCGAACTCATCGTCTATCCCGATTCAGGACACGGTGCGGTGTTCCAGTTCCATGCCGACTTCGTGCCCAGGGCACTTGCGTTCCTTTCGCGATCAGCCGGGTGATTGCGGGTGTACCGCTGGCTGTTGCCGGCAGTGGCCAACGTCCGTGCCGATGTGGCCGTAGCGGCTCGCGGATGCAAGCCTGGACCGATGCTTTGATGAAGCCCCCGGTGGCGACCAGCTCTTCTCTCTTGCGCCGCCACGGTGAACAGTTCGCAGGCCGTGAAGACTTGAGTCTTGCCCGCCCGGACGACCCTCGCCCGCGCGATGAATTGCTCGCCCTGAGCTGGCCGCAGGCAGTTCTGCGAGAAGTGCGCTGCCAGCACGCCAGGGCCGGCGACAGTCACGGCCGCAAAGCCGCAGGCGGTGTCGATGAGGGCGCCGATCAGCCCGGCGTGCAGGAAGCCGCTGTATTGCCCAAACTCGCCGCGCCAGGGCATGACGAGTTCGACCTGCCCTGCCGATGCCGATTTCACCTCCAAGCCGCACCAGCGGTTGAAGCCGGCAGCCGTTCACCACTTCGCGTTCCAGGGCCGCAGCACCACCTCGAAGGCCCAGGCCGACCGGTGCTGGCGATACAGCTGCAGATACATCTCGGCGGTGCGGTCCGGGTCGGCCATGTTGTCGTCGGTGGTCGTGCCCGCCAGCCGGTGTGCAGGGCTGCCGTCGCCCTGCCGCCAGCCCACCGCGGCATCGATCGGCACGTTGACCACATGGATGCCCTGCGGCATCAGCTCGCGCGCCATGCTTTGCGCCAACCCGGTCTTGGCCTGGCAGGCCATCGCGAACGCGCCGCTGGCCGCAAAGCCCTTCAGCGCCGCGCTGGCGTTGATGAAGACGATCGTTCCCTTCGCGCCGTTGGCATCCGGCGTATTCGCCTGCATCAGCCGCGCAGCCTGCTGCCCGCTCAGGCCGGCTCAGGCCGCTTCGGTGCGGTTCAGCGCCAGCAGGCGGTCGCGTACCGACTTCAGCAGCGCGTCGGACTTCTTCGGGTCGGTCTGCACCCGTGCCAGCAGCACGGCGCCGACCATCGCGCTCATCGCGAGCATGGCGTCGCCCTCGTCCCGGCTGTGCATCGATTGCGCGAGCTGGCCGACGAATTCGTCGATGTGTGTCGACATGACCGCGCGTGAGGCGACGTCGGCGCGGGCGACGTCCGACGCCAGCGCGGCGATCGCACAGCCGCTGGTGCGCGCATCCCGGTGCGCGCGGCTGACATAGCCCCGCACCCGGGTCTCGTAGCTGCGCGGCGCGTCGCCGGGCTTCACGCCGGTGGTGGCCGTCTTGGCGCCTTCGACCAGTGCACGCTCCAGCGCCTGCGCCAGCAACTCGGAGCGCGACTCGAAGTGGTTGTAGAAGCCGCCGTGAGTGAGCTCCACGCTGCGCATCAGCTTGCCGACACTGATCGACTCCAAGCCGTTGTCGCGCACCTGGTCGGCCGCCTGGCGCAGGATCTTCTCCCGGCTGTGTGCCTTGTCTGCCTGCGAATGCCCCATGCCGTGCTCCTGGATGTCGGTGCCTTGACTGTGTGAATTATATTCGTCATACTGGAAAATGATGATCATCATCCGGAATAGACCGCGATTGTCGTCGTCCACGCCCACCGGCAAGCTGCTGAAGGGCGTGATGAAGACGATGGCGCAACAAGCGGCCGACGCCACCACGGCGTCGGCTGCACCCTGAAGGAGAAAGCATGGCTGATCCCAAAGCCGTCCTCGTCATCGGCGCGGGCGACGCGACCGGCGGCGCGATCGCGCGGCGTTTTGCGCGCGAGGGCTACATCGCCTGTGTGACGCGGCGCAGCGCCGACAAGCTCGAGCCGCTGGTGCAACGCATCCGCGCCGAAGGCGGGCAGGCGCACGCCTTCGGCAGCGATGCGCGCAAGGAAGAGGCGATGATCGCGCTGGTCGAGGGCATCGAGCGCGACATCGCACCGATCGAGGTGGCGGTGTTCAACATCGGCGCCAACGTTCGCTTCGGCATCACCGAGACCACCTCGCGCGTCTACCAGAAGGTGTGGGAGATGGCCTGCTTCAGCGGCTTCCTCATGGGCCGCGAAACGGCGAAGGTGATGCTCACGCGCGGGCGCGGCACCATCATCTTCACCGGCGCCACCGCCAGCCTGCGCGGCCGCGAAGGTTTTGCCGCCTTCGCCGGCGCCAAGCATGCGCTGCGTGCGCTGGCGCAGAGCATGGCGCGCGAGCTGTGGCCGAAGAACATCCATGTCGCGCATCCGGTCATCGACGGGGCGATCGATACCGAATGGATCCGCAGCAACTTCCCCGAGCGCTACGCGCTGAAGGAGCAGCAGGGCATCGTCAGCCCCGACAGCATCGCCGAGGCCTACTGGCAGATCCATATGCAGCCGCGCGACGCCTGGACCCACGAGACCGAGCTGCGGCCGTGGATCGAAAGCTGGTGATCCGCGCCGCGCCGTCTTGACTCAGATCCATTGCCAACCAAGAGACAAACGATGAAACCCGTGAAGGTCGAGTTCCTGTTCGATTTCGGCAGCCCCAATGCCTACCTGTGCCACAAGCTGATCCCGGCCATCGAAGCGCGCACCGGCGCCCGCTTCGAGTACGTGCCGATCCTGCTCGGGGGCTTGTTCAAGCTGGCCAACAACCGCTCGCCCGTCGAGGCCTTCGCGGCCATCCCGAACAAGCGCGCCTACGAGAACCTGGAGATGCAGCGCTTCATCACCAGGCACGGGCTGACGCGCTTCAAGTTCAACCCGTTCTTCCCGGTGAATACGCTGAAGATCATGCGCGGTGCCTGCGCCGCGCAGAAGCTCGGCTGCCTGGCAGCCTACGTCGACGTGGTCTTCCCGGCCATGTGGGAAGAGGGCAAGAACATGGACGACGTGGCGGTGATCGCGGCCACGCTCAGCGCGGGCGGCCTGGACGCCGCAAAGATCTTCGAGCTGTCGCAGGACCCGCAGGTCAAGGACATGTTGCTGAAGAACACCCAGTCCGCCCACGACCGCGGCGCCTTCGGTTCGCCCAGCTTCCTGGTCGGCGATCAGCTGTGGTTCGGCAAGGACCGGTTGCGCGATGTCGAGGAGGAGATCCTGCGCGTGGCCTCGGCATGAGGTCGCTGGCCGTGGTCGCCGGTCTGTGCCCCTGCACCGGGTCCGAGTCTTGCGCCGGCGGCCGGTGCCGGGCTGTCGATTGCGCTGGCCTGCGACCTGCGCATCGCTGCACGGCGACCATACGGAAGCCGTGCGTGCGTTCGTCGAGAAGCGCGCGCCGAACTTCGGGAAGAAGTGATCGACGTTCATCCTTCGCTCCTGCGCGGAGCCTGCGCCTATCGCGCCCAGCTGCCGAACTTGATCGCAGCGGCGATGATCAAGCCATAGAGACCCAGACTTGCTGCGACCACGACGAAGAAGCCGCTCGCCGACGTCTGCAGCACATGCACGCAGACCCAGCCGCCCAATGCGACGATGACCAGCCGGGCGACGCTGCCGGCCAGCGGCCAGAACATGCGTCCTGCCCCCTGCGAGGCAAAGAACAAGGCCAGTCCGAAGCCGTACAGCCCATAGCAGGCGCCGACGATGCGCAGGTACGAGGCGCCGAACTCGCGCACCGCCGCATCCTGCGTGAACAGGTTCATCCACAGTGCCGGGGCAATCGCCGTGGTCAGCCCGATGCCGCCGGTGATGGCGGCGACGATGGCCGCGCCCAGCCAGGCCACGCGCAAAGCGCGCTTCGCATTGCCGGCGCCCATGTTGGTCGCGACCATCGCCGTCAGCGCCGTGCCGAAGCCGAAGGCAATGGGCACCAGGATGTATTCGAGCCGCGCCGCCACCCCGTACCCGGCCAGCGCCGCCGTGCCGAAACTGCCGACGAAGGCGGTGGCCACGGCGATCGACGCATTGCTGACGATCGGACTCATCGATGCCGGCACGCCCACGCGCAGGATGTCGCGCACCAGCGGCGCGTGCAGCCGCCAGGGCGATCGGTTCAAGGCCGCCGCCGCATCGCGGCGCAGCAGATGCGCGGCCAGCAGCAGCGCGGCGGCGCCGTTGGCGATGAGCAGGCTGATCGCGGCGCCGGGCACGCCCAGGCCAGGGATCGGGCCCCAGCCGAACACCAGCGTCGGGCACAGCACCAGGTGGATCAGCGCCGTCAGCACCAGCAGCAGCGCCGGCAGCAGCATATTGCCCTCGCCGCGCACCACGGCGCCCAGCACGTTGGTGGCCCAGATGACGATGGCGCCGCCGAACAGCACGTTGGAATAGGCCAGTGCCGCGTCGAGCGCCGCGCCGCGTCCGCCCATGGCTGCGTACACGCCGCGGCCGAAGCCGAGCAGCACGAGCGTGAACGCGGCCGCCAGCACCCCGGCGATGAACAGCGACTGCTGCGCCAGGCGGCCGGCCTCGTCGCCGCGCCCAGCGCCCAGCGCACGTGCGACAGCGGCGGTGACGGCACCGCCGATGCCGCCGCCCGACATCTGCATCATCAGCATCGAAAGCGGAAAGACCAGCGCAATGCCGGCCAGCGCATCGGCGCCCAACTTGCCGAGGATGTAGCCGTCGTAGCCGATGACGACCGTCATCGCGAACAGGCCGATCACATTGGGCGTGGCCAGGCGCAGCAGCGTCGGTAGCACCGGCCCATGCAGCATCTGCTGCGTGCGTGATGTGGCCGGCGAGACGGCAGGTGCTGCGGCGCTTGCCTCGACGGGCGTGATCAGGGCACTCATGCGGGCCTCAGCCAGCGGCCGCAACGGTCGCAGCCGCGTTGGGGTCGAGCCGATACACGCCCGGTTCGGTCGACAGCCCCTTCTCGAGCCGGCGTGCACGCTGGTCGGCCAGCACCTCTTCGGCGCCGGCTTCCAGCGCGTCGAGGGCGAGCGATTCTCGGACCAAGGCCAGGCCGAGGCCGCGATGGGCGCCGGTGACGAGGACCGTGGCGTCGTAAATCTTCATGGTTCAGGGTCTCGTCAGTCGTGAGGGGTGGGCGGATAGCGCAATGACGATCGTCATATTTCTGTGCAGACTGGTGACGACACGGCACGCAGCAATCGTTCAGTCGGAGGGTTTGCGGTCGTACTGTGCCAGCAGCGCCCGGCGCGACGCCTTCAGCAGCGCCCGGCCTTCGGCGTTGTCGCCCAGCGCACGGGCCAGTTGCAGCGCACCGACCAGCTGGCTGGCGATGGCCGGGCCGCTGTCGGCCGGTGCGTCCTTCGGCAGCGCGCGGCGCACGGCGGCAATCAGACCGCGCACCCGTTGCACCGACGACTCGCGGACTTCGGGGGACTGGCGTGGCATCTCCGAGGCCAGCGCAGCCACCGGGCAACCGGCCTCGATGTCGCCGAGGTGGCGATCGGACAGGTAGCCTTCCACCAGCGCACGCAAGGCACTGGCGCCGCGCACCTGGCGCGCGGCGGTGGCCTGACTGACACGCTCCGCGCTGTCCTGGCCGGCGCGCTCGAGGGCTTCGGCCAACAAGGCATTGCGCGAGCTGAAGTGGGCGTAGAAGCCGCCATGCGTCAACCCGGCCTCTTTCATGATGTCGGCAACGCCCACGCCCTGGAAACCACCCCGGCGGATCGCCCGTGCGGCAGTCGCGACGATGCGTTCGTGGCTGAGTTCCTTGCGGCTGGGTTGGCTATCCATACCGGCCATTGTAGCCGTGAATATGATGATCATCATAATCACTGCCAACGACGGATCAACTTCGCGCCGATCGGCCGCCGCGAAACCTGCAAAGCCCCTGCAAGCCCCGGACATCAATGCAATCGTCGACCCCATGGTCCGCCATCGGCGCGATCAAGTTGAAACCGGCCGGCCGGTGACTGCTTCCCGGTCCCCAATCCGAACGCGCGGACGACGGCTCAGGGTCGACAGGGACTCCCCCAGCCGCGGCACCAAGGATCACCCCGGGCTTGCGCCGCCGCTGGGTTCGCGCACGTCGCTGCCGGCACATGCCGACCCTCGCTTTGCCGTCAGGCTCACCGAGGCGCGCAGCTCATTCGAGCGCGATCACGGTGTCCTGCGCGCCGGCCCGGCAGCCCTCGGCGATGGGTACCCAGCCGCGGCGGATGACGACCTGCGTCTCGGTGTGGCAGAACTCCAGCCGCGTCGCGTCCGGCAGCTTGCGCCGCACGAAGGCCTCGATGGAAGTCGGCATGCTGACGCGGTAGATCTGCTGCTCGACATCTTCGGCCGGATGGTCGTCGCCGTG
>JALORV010000437.1 GCA_025458735.1 Burkholderiaceae bacterium
GATCAAGATCGGCCACGTGGCTCCGCTGACCGGCGGCATCGCGCACCTCGGCAAGGACAATGAACTGGGCGCCCAGCTCGCCGCCAAGGAAATCAATGCCGCCGGTGGCATCAAGATCGGCGACCAGGTATTCGAAATCGTCATCCTCGGCGAGGACGACAAGGCCGACCCGAAGGAAGGCACGCTGGCTGCCCAGAAGATCGTCGACTCCGGCGCGGTCGCCGTCGTCGGCCACCTGAACTCCGGCACGTCGATCCCCGCGTCGAAGATCTACTCCGACGCCGGCATGACGCAGATCTCGCCGTCGGCCACCAACCCCAAGCTGACCGAGCAGGGCTTCAAGACCACCTTCCGCGTGGTCGCCAACGACAACCAGCAGGGCGGCGTGCTCGCCAACTACGCAGCCGACGCGCTGAAGGCCAAGACCATGGCCATCGTCGACGACCGCACCGCCTACGGCCAGGGCCTGGCTGATGTGGTCGAGCGGGTCGCCAAGGAAAAGGGCATCAAGATCGCCCGCGAGTTCGCCACCGACAAGACCACCGACTTCAACGCGATCCTGACCAAGGTCCGCGGCACCAAGCCCGACGTCGTGTTCTACGGCGGCATGGACGCCACTGCCGGCCCGATGGCCAAGCAGATGAAGCAGCTCGGCATCAAGAGCGTGCTGCTGGCCGGTGACGGCGTGTGCTCGCCCGAGTTCATCAAGCTGGCCGGCGATGCGGCCGGGCTGCTGCACTGCTCGATGGCCGGCGAAGCGGTCGAGAAGCTCGCCAAGGGCGAGGAGTTCAAGGCCAAGTTCAAGGCCGCGTGGGGCCAGGACGTGCAGGTCTACTCGCCGTACTCGTATGACGCGGTGTACGTGATTGCCGATGCGATCAAGCGCGCTGGCAAGGCCGACCGTGCCGCCATCACCGCCGCCATGCCGGCAACGTCGTACCCGGGCCTGACCGGCACCATCGCGTTCGACGAAAAGGGCGACATCAAGAACGGCGCCATCTCGATGTTCAAGGTGGCCGGCGACAAGCTCGAGTACATCTCGACGGTCCGCTAGTTCGCGTCCTGTCCTGAAAACGGCACCTGCGGGTGCCGTTTTTTTGTGCCGGTCGCCGCGCGGCCCGAACCGCGCAGGCGTCTTGCTACGATGCGCGACCGCGCGGCTCCGGCAGCGCTTCCCCTTCCCAACGACCAGGCCTCGATGGACACCTTCATCCAGCAGGTCCTCAACGGCCTCGTGCTCGGCAGCATGTATTCGCTGATCGCGCTCGGCTACACGATGGTCTACGGGATACTGAACCTGATCAACTTCGCGCACGGCGACGTGCTGACGGTCGGCGCGCTGACCGCGTTGTCGGTGATCCTGCTGCTGCAGACGATGTTCCCCGGGCTGCCCGGCTGGTCGCTGATCTGCGCCGGCCTGCTGGCCGCGATCCCGGTGTGCGTGATCCTGAGCCTGGTGATCGAGCGGGTGGCCTACCGGCCGCTGCGCAACGCCCCGCGGCTGGCGCCGCTGATCACCGCCATCGGCGTGTCGATCGTGATCCAGACGATCGCGATGCTGGTGTGGGGCCGCAACTACCTGACCTTCCCGCAGCTGCTGCCGTCTGGCCCGATCGAGTTCGGCGGCGCCACCGTGACCGTCACCAAGCTGCTGGTGATCGCCCTGTCGGCGATCGTCATGATCGGCCTGATGCTGCTGGTCAACCGCACCAAGCTGGGCCGCGCCATGCGGGCGACTGCCGAGAATCCGCGGGTGGCCGGCCTGATGGGCGTCAATCCGAACTTCGTGATCGCGGCGACCTTCGCCATCGGCGCCGCGCTGGCGGCGCTGGCCGGGGTGATGCTGGCCGCCACCTACGGCGTGGCGCACGCCTGATCGAAGCGCTCGGCGCCGGCTACATCGGCCAGTTGACCGGCGGCGTGCTCGGCAGCCACTACCAGGACGTGTTCGCGTTCCTGATCCTGGTGCTGGTGCTCATCTTCCGGCCATCGGGCCTGCTCGGCGAGCGGGTCGCGGACCGCGCCTAGGGACCGCACATGGGCACCCTCCTGCCTCGCCTGTCGGGCAACCGCAATGCGGTCTGGATCGCCACTGCGCTGGTGGCGCTCGTACTGCTGCTGCTGCCCTTCGTCGTCGGCCAGCTCGGCAACGCCTGGGTGCGCGCCCTCGCCTTTGCCTGCCTGTACGTGATGCTGGCGCTGGGACTGAACATCGTGGTGGGCTTTGCCGGCCTGCTCGACCTCGGCTACATCGCGTTTTACGCCGTCGGGGCGTACATGTACGCGCTGCTGGCCTCGCCGCACCTGACCAGCGCCTTCCCCTGGATCGCGCAGATGTTCCCGGACGGGCTGCACAACTCGATCTGGCTCGTCATTCCGCTCGGCGCCGGGATCGCGGCCCTGTTCGGCATCCTGCTCGGCGCGCCGGTGCTGAAGCTGCGCGGCGATTACCTGGCGATCGTGACGCTCGGCTTCGGCGAGATCATCCGCATCTTTCTCAACAACCTGAATGCCCCGGTCAACATCACCAACGGGCCGCAGGGCATCACGCTGATCGACCCGATCACGATCGCCGGCGTCAACTTCGGCAAGTCGCAGAACCTGTTCGGGATCAGCCTGCCGTCGGTGTACCTCTATTACTACCTGTTCCTCGTGCTGACCCTCATCACCATCGTGATCTGCGTGCGGCTGCAGGACTCGCGCCTCGGCCGCGCCTGGATGGCGATCCGCGAAGACGAGATCGCCGCCAAGGCGATGGGCATCAACGTGCGCAATGTCAAGCTGCTCGCGTTCTCGCTCGGTGCCACCTTCGGCGGCGTGGCCGGCGCGATGTTCTCGGCGTTCCAGGGCTTCGTCTCGCCGGAGTCGTTCACGCTGAACGAGTCGATCATCGTGCTGGCGATGGTGGTGCTGGGCGGGCTCGGGCACATCCCGGGCGTCGTGCTCGGTGCGGTGCTGCTGGCGATGTTCCCGGAGGTGCTGCGGCATACGGTGGTGCCGGTGCAGACCTTCCTGTTCGGCCACGTCGTGGTCGACGCCGAGGTACTGCGCATGATGCTGTACGGCCTGGCGATGGTGCTGATCATGCTGTACCGGCCCAAGGGCCTGTGGCCGGCCCCCGAACACGGCGTGAGTCCCGCGGGCGGCGCCGGCGGCACCACGGCGCAGAGGGCCTGATGGCGACGCCGGTGCTGTCGGTCACGGGGGTCAACAAGCGCTTTGGCGGGCTGCAGGCGCTGTCGGATGTCGGCATCGAGATCGCGCCCGGCGAGATCTATGGCCTGATCGGCCCCAACGGCGCCGGCAAGACGACCTTCTTCAACGTCATCACGGGGCTGTACACCCCGGACTCCGGCAGCTTCGCGCTCGACGGCAAGCCATATGCACCGACCGACGTGCATCGCGTCGCGCAGGCCGGCATTGCCCGCACCTTCCAGAACATCCGCCTGTTTCCTGACATGACGGCGCTGGAAAACGTGATGGTGGGCCGGCACGTGCGCACCCACGCCACGGCGCTCGGCGCGATCCTGCGCACGCGGCGCACGGTCGAAGAGGAACGTGCGATCAAGGCACGCGCCATCGAACTGCTCGAGTACGTCGGCATCCGCCGCTAC
>JALORV010000047.1 GCA_025458735.1 Burkholderiaceae bacterium
CGAGCTCGACCTGGTCGCGCGCGGCATGGGCATTCGCTGCCAGCGCTTCTCGATGCTGGTCGACGACGGCGTCGTGAAGACGCTGAACGTCGAAGGACCGGGCAAGTTCGAGGTGAGCGACGCCGCCACCATGCTGAAGCAGGCCGAGCAGGCCGGGCTGTAGCGCCCCGCGCGCGCACCGGCGCCGGCCGGCCGCCGATCCTGACGCAACGACGCCGCCTGCGGGCGGCGTCGTTGCGTCAGGACCCGCGCGGCTGCAGGAAGTCGCGCGGCCGGAAACCAAGCACGGCGAGCGCGGCAAAGTAGACCGCCGCCGCCCCCGTCACCAGTGCCGCCAGCAGCCCGGCGCGCCGCCACGGTGCCGGCTGCAGCGCGGTCCAGTCGATGCCACGCTGCGCCAGCCACAGCGCGCCGGCGAACACCGCCAGCGCCAGCAGCAGTCGCACGGCAAAGCGCACCCAGCCGGGCCGCGGCGTGTAAACGCCCCGGCGCCGCAGCCCGAGGTACAGAGCCAGCGCGTTGGCACAGGCGCCGAGACTGACCGACAGCGCCAGCCCGGCGTGCGCGAGCCAGGGCACCAGCACCAGGTTGGCCAGCTGCGTGGCCACCAGCACCGCAATGGCGATCTTCACCGGCGTGCGGATGTCCTTCTGCGCGTAGAACCCCGGCGCCAGGATCTTCACCGCGATCAGCCCGATCAGGCCGACGGCATAGCCGATCACCGCCAGCGCCGTCTGGTGCACGTCCGCCGCCGTGAATTCGCGCCCCTGGAACAGCACCGCCACGATGCCTTCGGCCAGCAGGCCGAGGCCGATGGCCGCAGGCAGTGCCAGCAGGAAGATGAGCCGCAGGCCCCAGTCCATCAGGCGCCCGTAGTCGTCCAGGCGCTGCTGCGCGAAGGCTGTCGACAGGTTGGGCAGCAGCACGGTCCCGAGGGCCACGCCCAGCAGCGCCGTCGGAAACTCCATCAGCCGGTCGGCGAACGCGAGCCACGTGACGCTGCCGGTGGTCAGGTGCGAGGCGATGTTGGTGTTGATGACGATCGACAGCTGCGCCACCGACACCGAGAAGATCGCCGGCACCATCAGCGTTGCCACGCGCCGCACGTCGGGATCGGCAAAGGCTGCACGCGCAGCGCCGAGGCGCGGCCACAGTCCGGCGCGCCGCAGCGCCAGACACTGCAGCGCCAGCTGCAGCACGCCGCCGATCAGCACCGCGAACGCCAGCGCCATGATCGGCTGCTGCAGCCGCGGTGCCAGCCACAACGCGCAGCCGATGAACGACAGGTTCAGCAGCACCGGCGTGAAAGCCGGCACCGCGAAGCGGCGGAAGGTATTGAGAATGCCGGCCGCCAGCGCCACCAGCGACATGAACAGGATGTAAGGGAACATCCAGCGTGTCATCAGGGTGGCCAGTTCGAACGCGGAAGGATCGCGCGCCAGCCCGGAAGCGATCAGCCAGACCAGCACCGGTGCCGCAACGACTCCGAGCGCCGACACGGCCAGCAGGACCCAGAACAGGGCAGTCGCCATCCGCCCGGCGAATACGATCGAGCCCTCGGTGCCGCCGCGGGCACGCACGTCGGCCAGCATCGGCACGAAGGCCTGCTGGAACGCCCCCTCCCCGAACAGTCGCCGCAGCAGGTTGGGCAGCCGGAACGCGACATTGAAGGCGTCAGTCTCCGCGCTCGCCCCGAACAGGCGCGAGATCAGCATGTCGCGGACGAGGCCGGTGATGCGCGACAGCAACGTGAAGCTGCTGACGGTCGCGAGGGCGCGGAAGAGGTTCACTGCGTGGATTGTGCCGGCTTGGCCTCAGGACGCGCGGCCCGGCGGACGGTTGCCCACGACGCGCCACCGGCATTTTCCCGGGATAGTCTGTAAGCGCTTGATTTTTGATATAGTTTAGGGCTTTCCGCGCCCGATTCCTGCAGGAACTCCCCGATGGCCAACAGCAAACAAGCCCGCAAGCGCGCCGAGCAGTCGGCCGCGCGCAATGCCCAGAACACTTCGCAGCGCTCGCGCGTGCGATCGGCAGTGAAGTCCGTCCGCAAGGCGATCGCCGCCGGCGACAAGAAAGTCGCCATGGATACCCTGAGCAAGGCGACCAGCGTGATGGATTCGATCGCCGACAAGAAGGTGATCCACAAGAACACGGCTGCCCGCAACAAGAGCCGCCTCGCGGCCGCCGTCAAGGCAATGGCCTGATCAGCACGCCGGCGGTGGTCCGCCGGCGCAGGGCATCCCGGCCGACGGCCGGAATGCCGCCTCAGCCTGCAACCGGCGGCCCAACCGCCGGCAGCGTGCAGCCTTCGGTGACCGGCAGGTCGTTGTCGCGGGCAAAGTTCATCACGAAGTCAAATGCCATGCGCTCGAGTTCGCGCAGGCGTTCGTCGACCACGACGCACTTCACCCCTCCGATCAGGGTCGGCCGCACATAAGGCGAGTACCCGATGTACGCGTCCCGGCCGCTCGCCAGCCCGCCCGGCCGGTAGCACGCCATGACACCGCACAGCCGTTCGGCCCAGTCACTCGGGCGAAACGGCCGTCCCGCCGACGTGACGCCGTGAATGAAGTATTCCCGATAGGCGGGTGCGAGAGGTGGCGGAGGATCGGACACGGTGCGGTCTGGCACAGCCGGTGCTGGCTCGACAGGATCGGCGCCCGCGCTCGCTGGCGCAGCTGCCAGCGATGCCAACGGCGGTCCTCGGCAGGCTCGCAGGCCAACGATTTCGATCTGCACGCGTCGATCCAGCCAGAATCTTAGCCGAGCACCGCGCCGTCGCGACTGCGCGGGAACAAGCGCGTGGCCGTCGGTCGGCAGTCAGTCGGCAGTCAGTCGGCAGGCAATCGGCCGGCTGCGTGGCCGGCTGCGCGACCGGCGCCTGGACCCGGGCATCGGCAGCACGGCCGGCTTGCATTTGCCGCACAGTTGCCGCATAAAGCGCCCCTCGCCTCCGCCCCTTCGCCCCCCTCCTTCCGCATGACCCGGCCCGTGTCCAAGGTGCTCGTCATCAACGACGAGCCGCTGATCCTGCGCGACCTGCTCAAGGGGCTCAATGCCGCCGCGCGCTCACTCGACAATCCGTTCGGCATCACCTTCGTCGGCGCACTGACCGCCAGGGAAGGTCTGGCGCTGATCGAGCGCGACGGCGACGTGCAGTCGGTGATCGTGGACGACAAGCTCTACGCGGTGCAGGACATGCGCAAGCGGCGCAACGGCACGCGGGAGCCGGCCCGCAGCCTGCAGGTGTCGGCGCTCAAGCTGGTCCAGCGCATCACCGCCCTGCGGCCCGAACTCGACATCTACATCCTGATCGAGAAGGAGAAGGAGGACCAGGTGGTCGATGCGCTCTTCGCCGAGGCGGTCGACGGATACTTCTATCGCGAGGAGCGCGACTACCGCGGCATGTACCGCATCCTCAACGCGCAGGTGGCGGAGCGCGCCCGCACGCCGTTCTACGACGCGCTGAAGGCCTATGTGCTGGCAGCCAAGGACGCCTGGCACACGCCGGGGCACTCGAGCGGCGATTCGATGCGCGGCAGCCCGTGGGTCAACGAGTTCTACGACTTCATGGGCGAGCATGTGTTCGACGCCGACCTCTCGGTCTCGGTCAAGGCGCTCGACTCGCTGATGGAGCCGACCGGGGTGATCGCCGAGTCGCAGCAGATGGCGGCCAAGGCCTTCGGCGCGCGCCGCACCTTCTTCGCCACCAACGGCACGTCGACGGCGAACAAGGTGATCCTGCAGACGCTGATCGCGCCGGGCGAGAAGCTGCTGCTCGACCGCAACTGCCACAAGTCGGTGCACCACGGCGTCGTGCTGTCGGGTGCGCGCCCGGTCTACCTCGACTCGTCGGTAAACCGAAAGTACGGCGTGTTCGGGCCGGTGCCCAAGAAGACGATCCTGCAGGCGATCGACGCGCACCCGGACGCCGAGCTGCTGGTGCTCACCTCCTGCACCTACGACGGACTGCGCTACGACCTCAAGCCGATCATCGACGCGGCGCACGAGCGCAACATCAAGGTGCTGATCGACGAGGCGTGGTTCGCGCACGCGCGCTTCCATCCGGCGCTGCGGCCGACCGCGCTCGAATCGGGCGCCGACTACGCCACGCAGTCGGCGCACAAGACGCTGTCGGCGCTGTCACAGGCGGCGTACATCCACGTGAACGACCCGTCGTTCAACGAGCACATTTTCCGCGAGAACTTCAACATGCATACATCGACCAGCCCGATGTACAGCATGATCGCGAGCCTCGATGTCAGCCGCAAGCAGTCGGTGCTCGAAGGCTACAAGCTGCTGCAGCGCACGCTGATGCTGGCCGACGAGGTGCGCGAGCAGATCAACTCGACCGGCGTGTTCCGCGTGCTCGAGCTGGAGGACCTGCTGCCGGAGGAAGTGCGCGACGACGGCATCCGCCTCGATCCCACCAAGATCACGGTCGACATCTCGTCGTGCGGCATGACGGTCGACGAACTGCAGGGCGAGCTTTACACGCGCTTCAACATCACGGTCGAGAAGTCGACCTTCAACACGCTGACGCTGCTGCTGACGATCGGCACCACGCGTTCGAAGTGCTCGCGCCTGTACGACGCGCTGATGCGCATCGCGCGCGAGAAGCGCGCCCCGCGCCGGCTGTACCGCACGCCCGACCTGCCGCCCTTCACGGAACTGGTCTCGCTGCCGCGCGATGCCTACTACGCCACCGGCGAGCTGGTGCCGCTGCTCGACGAGAACGACCAGCAAAACGGCAAGCTCGCCGGCCGCGTGAGCTGCGACCAGATCGTCCCTTACCCGCCCGGCATTCCTGTGCTGGTGCCGGGCCAGCGCATCACGGCCAACATCGTCGACTACCTGGTGCGTTACCTGCGGGTGCAGAACAAGGTCGAACTGCACGGCGTGGTCTACCAGGGCTACGTGCCGTCGATCCGCGTGCTCACCGAAGTCGAGGAAGGACGGCTGGCGCCGCTGCGTCAGACCCGACCGGCACGCCGACGCGCCGCCTGAGCCGCGGCCCCGTCGGCGCCGTTTGCGACCGGCGGCTCAGCCGCGTCGCTGCAACGCCCGCCGGACCAGTTCCGCGCCCCGCTCGGCAATCATCAACGTCGGCGCATTGGTGTTGCCGGAAGTGATCGTCGGCATGATCGAGGCGTCCACCACCCGCAGCGCGCCGAGGCCGTGCACGCGCAACTCGGCGTCGACCACCGCCCCCGGATCTGCGGCCGGACCCATTTTGGCCGTTCCCACCGGGTGGAAGATCGTGGTGCCGATCTCGCCGGCGGCGCGCGCCAGCTCCTCCTCGGTCTGCGCCTGCGGACCGGGCAGGAATTCCTGCGGCGCGTAGCGGGCGAGCGCCGGCGACGCCACGATCCGTCGCGTCAGCCGCAGGGCCTCGACGGCGACCCGACGATCCTCTTCGGTGGCCAGGTAGTTGGGCGCGATCACCGGCGCCGCCAGTGGATCCGCACTGCGGGCGGCGATCGTCCCGCGCGAGGTCGGCCGCAGATTGCACACCGAGGCGGTAAACGCCGGGAACGGATGCAGCGGCTCGCCGAAGCGGTCGAGCGACAGCGGCTGCACGTGGTACTCGACATTCGGCCGCGCCTGCGCCTCGCTCGAACGGGCAAAGGCGCCGAGCTGGCTCGGGCTCATTGTCAGCGGCCCGCGCCGTGTCAGCAGGTACTGCAGTGCCATGCCGGCCTTGGCCAGCGGGCTGGCCGCCAGCGTGTTGAGCGTGCGCACTCCCTGCACCTTGAAGGCCATGCGCAGCTGCAGGTGATCCTGCAGGTTGGCACCGACGCCGGTCAGCGCATGTCGCACCGGGACTCCCAGCGACTGCAGCAGCGCCGGCGGCCCGATGCCCGAGACCTGCAGCAGCTGCGGCGTCGCCACTGCGCCTGCGGCCAGGATGACCTCGCCGCGCGCCACGACCGTGGCGGGCACGCCATCGCGCAGCAACTCGACGCTGCGACAGTGCCCCGAGTCGATGACGAGCCGAGTCGCCTGTGCGCCGGTGAACACCGCCAGGTTGGGTCGCCCGCGTACCGGATGCAGGAAGCCACGCGCTGCGTTCCAGCGTTCGCCGCGGCGCTGGTTGACGTCGAAGTAGCCACAACCGAAGTTGTCA
>JALORV010000438.1 GCA_025458735.1 Burkholderiaceae bacterium
ATGGGCTACGACCCGGCCTTCGTCAGCGACACGGTGCGCCACGACCTGCCGCGCGCCAAGGCGCTGCTCGACATGTACGGCTACGTCGACCGCGACGGCGACGGCTGGCGCGAGCAGCCGGACGGCACGCCGCTGGTGCTGCAGTGGTCCACGACGCCCGACCAGCGCGCGCGCCAGCGCGACGAACTGCGCCGCAAGGACCTGGCCGCGCTCGGCGTCCGCATCGAATTCAGGTCTGCCAAGTGGCCGGAGAACCTCAAGAACGGCCGCGCCGGCAAGCTGATGGTGTGGAACCTCGGCACCTCGGCCGCCGCGCCGGACGGCCAGGCCTCGCTCGATCGTGGCGCGACGGTTCACTTCGGCGGCCAGAACTTCGCGCGCTACAGCAACCGCAGGTTCGACCAGGTCTACGAGCGCATCCGCACGCTGCCCGACGGCCCGGAGCGGCAGCAGCTGTTCTACGAAGCCAAGCGCCTGCTTGCGGTCGATGCGCCCTACCGCTTCCATGTCCATCGTATCCTCACCGACCTGGCCTGGCCCTGGCTGATCGGATTCCGGCGCCAGCTCTATTCCAACAACTTCTGGCAGTACGTCGACATCGACACCGAACTGCTGGCCCGTTCGAGCTCATGAGCACACTTCACCCCGCCTCCCGGCGCCGTCGCGACACCCTGAAGGCAATCGCAGCCGCCACCGTCGGCCTGCCGCCGCTGGCGAGCGCGCAGCCATCCCGCACCAAGGTACTGCGCTACGCGTTCCCGATCGCCGAGACCGGCATGGACCCGGTGGCGCTGTCGGACCTGTACTCGCGGATCCTCACCGCACACATCTTCGAGAACTTCTACGACTACGACCACCTGGCGCGGCCGTTCAGGATCCGCCCCTGCACAGCGGCCGGCATGCCGGAGGTCTCGGATGACTTCCGCACATTCACGGTCCGCATCCAGCCAGGCATCTATTTCCAGGACGATCCGGTCTTCAAGGGCAGCAAGCGCGAACTGGTCGCGCAGGACTACGTGTATGCGTGGAAGCGCTTCTTTGACCCGCGCTGGAAGGCGCCTGCGTTTGCCACGCTCAATGAGCTGAAGATGCTGGGGATGGGCGCGCTGCGGGAGGCGGCCATCAAGGACAAGAAGCCGTTCGACTACGACACCGAGGTCGAGGGCATGCGTGCGCTCGACCGCTACACGGTGCGCTTCCGCTTTGCCGAGCCGCAGCCACGCTTCATCCAGACCATGGCCGGCGGCGACCTGTTCGGAGCGGTTGCACGCGAGGTGATCGAGGCCTACGGCGACGACACCGCAGCGCACCCGATCGGCACCGGGCCCTTCCGGCTGGCCGAATGGCGCCGCTCGTCGAAGATCGCGCTGGTGCGCAATCCGACCTACCGTCACGTCGTCTACGACTGCGAGCCCAACGCCGACGACGCCGAGGGCCAGGCCCTGCTGGCGAAGTTCAGGGGCCGTACGCTGCCGATGGTCGATCGCGTCGAGGTCTCGGTGATCGAGGAGCAGCAGCCGCGCTGGCTCTTGCACCGAACCTCGCGCGACAGGGCGTTCAGCTCTACCGCATGCTGGCCTCCGATGTGACGCTGACGGTCTACAACATGGAGAGCCCGGTCGTTGGCGGCTACACGCCGGAAAAGATCGCGCTCAGGCGTGCGATGTCATTGGCGACCAATACGGAACAGGAGATCCGCCTAGTGCGCAAGGGGCAGGCGATTCCGGCCGAGTCCCCGCTGGTGCCCAACACGACGGGTTTCGATCCGGAGTTCCGGAGCGAAGGCTACGATCCCAGAAAAGCGCGGGCGCTGCTCGACACCTACGGTTACGTCGACCGTGACGGCGACGGCTGGCGCGAGCAGCCGGATGGCTCGCCGTTGCTGGTCACCATCTCCACCCAGCCGGACCAGGCGTCCCGGCAGCTCAACGAACTGCAGCGCAAGGACTACGCGGCGATCGGCATCAGAACGGAGTTCAAGGCGGCCAAGTGGCCGGAGAACCTGCGCAACGTCCGCGCCGGCAACTTCATGGTCTGGGGCGTCGGTTCGTCGGCGGCGGCGCCGGACGGCCAACCGGCGCTCGACCGCACTGCCTCCATCCACAAGGGCGGGCAGAATCTCGCGCGCTTCAGCAACAAGCAGGTCGACGAGTATTACAACCGCCTCAGCGTGATCCCGGACGGGCCGGAACGCGAACGACTGTTTCTCGAGAGCAAGCGCCTGATCTCGGCCTACGCGCCATATCAATTCGGCGTGCACCGCATCCTCACCGACCTGGCGTGGCCCTGGCTCACCGGTTTCCGCCGGCCGCCCTACTGGCTTGCGTGGTGGCAGTACGTCGACATCGATGCCGACGCTCAGGCAAAGGCAAAGGAGTGAAGCGGCGCCAGCTGCTGCAGGGTGGCGCGGCGGCGGCGGCGCTCGCCGCCGCCCCCGCTTCCGTCATCGCCCGCGCCGCCACGCCGGACCGGGTCGTGCGATGGTCCTTTCCGAGCGCCGAGACGGGCTTCGGTCAGTGACCTCTACTCGAATACCGTCATCGCCAACATCATCGAGCCGCCGCTGCAGTACGACTTCCTGGCGCGGCCGGCTCAGCTGCGGGTGCGCACGGCGGCAGCGATGCCCGAGGTCTCGGCCGACTTCCGCGTCTACACGGTGCGGCTCACTCCCGGCATCTACTTCCAGGACGACCCGGCCTTCAAGGGCAAGCGGCGCGAGCTGGTGGCGGCCGACTGCGTCTACGCCTTCAAGCGCGTCTACGACCCGCGCTGGAAGAGCCCCCACTACCAGACCGTGCAGAACTACGCGCCGCTGGAACTGGAGGAGCTGCGCAAGCAGGCGCAGGCCGGCGGGCGCTTCGACTACGACCGCGTGGTGGCCGGCGCGCGCGTGCTCGACCGCTACGTCTTCGAGGTGCGGCTGGCGCGCCCGGATCCGCGCTTCATCTATGCGTTCACGATCGCCAATTACTTCGGCGCGGTGGCGCGCGAGGTGATCGAATCGGCCGCGACCGAGAACGAGCTGATGGGCCGCCCGGTAGGCACCGGCCCGTTCCGGCTGGCCCAGTGGCGGCGGGGATCGCTGATCGCGATCGAGCGCAACCCCGGTTATCGCGAGGAAATTTACGCAGCGAGCCCGCCGGAGGGCGATGCCCGCAGCCAGGCGATCGCCGAGCGCATGCGCGGCAAGCGTCTCCCGTTCGTGGACCGCGTCGAGTTCTCCATCATTCAGGAGACACAGCCGCAGTGGCTGGCCTTCCTCAACGGCCAGCTCGATGTCGGCGCGCCGGGCGAGCTGCTGAACACGGCGGCCCCGCTTGGCCGCCTGTCGCCGTCGCTGGCGCGGCAGGGCATCTGGCTGGAGCGCCTGGTCAACCCGGACGTGGTCGCTACCTACTTCAACATGGAAGACCCGCTGATCGGCGGCCTCGGCGCGCCGCAGACGGCACTGCGACGCGCAATCTCGCTCGGCTACAACATCGACCAGGAGATCCGCGACCTGCGGCGCGGTCAGATGCTGGCAGCGCAGTCGCCGATACCGCCGGGCAGCTACGGCTTCGAGCCCGACTTCGTCAGTGCGATGAGCGAGTTCAACCGGGCGCGCGCACGCGCCCTGCTCGACACCTACGGCTATGTCGATCGCGATGGCGACGGCTGGCGCGAGCAGCCGGACGGCAAGCCGCTGGTGCTGCTGCAGGCGACGGGAGGCGACGGTTTCTCGCGCGCCTCCAACGAGATCTGGAAGACCAGCATGGACGCCATCGGTGTCAGGATGGAGTTCCAGATCGGCCAGTGGCCCGAGCAGCTGAAGTCGGCGCGCGCCGGCAAGCTGATGATGTGGGGGCTGGGCTGGAGCGCCAACGTGCCCGACGGCGAGACCTTCCTCGACGTCTGCTACGGTCCGCTGGCCGGCAGCGCCAATCTTGCGCGCTTCAAGCTGCCCGAGTACGACCGTTTGCACGAGCAGCAGCGTGTGCTCGGCAACTCGCCCGAGCGGCTGGCCGTCATCCGCGAGATGAAGCGGCTGATCGCCGTCTACATACCTTATCGCTTCCACGGACACCGCATCGTCAACAACTTCGTGCACCCGTGGGTGATTGGCTATCGCCGCCACCCGTTCGCGCGCGACGCCTTCAAGTGGATCGACATCGACGTCGACCAGCGCGCGGCGGCCGGCGCCGGCTGACGTGAGGCCCATCGCCAGCCGCCGTGCGGTGCTGGCCGCGGCGGGTGCCCTGCCGCTGGCCTCGGCGGCGCGGTCCGCAGCGAGCGGTCCGCGGCCGGCCGGGGGCACGAAGGTCCTGCGGGTTGCGTTTCAGGTGGCCGAGACTGCGGCCCAACACGGTCGTAGCGATGCCGGATATCTCGGACGACTTCCGCACGATCACGTTCCAGCTCCGCCCCGGCATTTTTTTCCAGGACGATGCGGCCTTCAAGGGCAAGGCCCGCGAACTGGTCGCGGCCGACTACGTCTACTCGTGGAAGCGCATCTACGACCCGCGCTGGAAGAGCCCGATGCTGTTCGTGCTCGAGAACAGCCGGGTGCTGGGCCTGAGCGAACTGCGTGCCGCCGCGCTCAAGGGCAAGCGGCCGTTTGACTACGCGACCGAGGTCGACGGCCTGCGCACGCTCGACCGCTACCGCTGGCAGATCAGGCTGGCGGAGCCGAACCCGCGCTTCGTCTACCAGTTCGCGGACGCCTCGCTGTTCGGCGCAGTCGCGCGCGAGGTCGTGGAAGCCTATGGCGACGACATCATGGCGCATCCGGTCGGCACCGGCCCGTTCCGGCTGGCGCAGTGGAACCGGTCGTCGCGGATCGTGCTGGAGCGCAGTCCGAGCTATCGCGAAGTGCGCTATGACTTCGAGGCCGCAGCGGACGCGCCGCAGCTGGCGCCCGAGACCGCAGCCCTGCGCGGCCGGCGACTGCCGCTGGTCGACCGCGTCGAGGTGTCGATCATCGAGGAGTCGCAGCCACGCTGGCTCGCCTTCCTGCAGGGCAAGCTCGACCTGCTCGACCCCGTGCCGGTCGATCTGGCACGGCTCGCCGCGCCCAACGGCCAGCTGGCGCCGTTCCTCGCCCGCAAGGGCGTCAAGGGCCCGCTGACGCCGATGTCGGACATCACCCTCAGCTACTTCAACATGGAACACCCGCTGGTCGGCGGCTATACGCCCGACAAGGTGGCGCTGCGCCGTGCGGTCGCGCTGGGCTTCAACGGTCGCGACTACATCCGCAGCATCTTCGGCGGCTTCGGCCTGCAGGCGCAGTCGCCGTTCGTGCCGGCGACCTTCGGCTTCGATCCCGCCTACCGCACCGCCATGTCCGACTACGACCGGTCGCGCGCCCGTGCCCTGCTCGACACCTATGGCTATGCGGATCGCGACGGCGACGGCTGGCGCGAGATGCCCGATGGCCAGCCGCTGACACTGGAGATCGCCTCCACCAGCACGCAGCGCGACCGCAGCCAGAACGAACTGTGGAAGAAGTACATGACCGCGATCGGCGTTCGCACCGCCTTCCGCATCGCACCGTGGCCGGAACTGGTCAAGCAATCGATGGCCGGCCAGCTGATGATGTGGAGCTTTGCATGGCAGGTGGGCGAACCCGACAGCGGCACCGTTTTCGGCATGGGCTACGGCCCGAACAAGCAATCCATCAACGACGCCCGCTTCGACCTGCCCGCCTTCAACCGCCTGTTCGAGCAACAGCGTGTGCTGCCTGACGGTCCGGAGCGGCTGGCGCTGCTGCGCGAGGCCAGCCGCCTGATGACGGCCTACATGCCGTATCTGTTGCACATGCACCGCGTCTTCGTCGACCTGGCGCAGCCGTGGGTGATCGGGTTCCGGCGCCACCCGTTCACGACGCGGCGCTGGTCGTGGATCGACATCGATGCCGACCTGCGCACGGCGGAGGGTGCCTGATGCTGGCGCGCCTGCTGCGCATCGGCGCCGCCATCGAGCTGCTCGGTGCCGTCGTCATCGCCGCCGCCCTGCTGCACTGGGGCGCCTCGGCCTGGGTGGCGGTGCTGGCCGGCGCCGCGCTGCCGCTGCTGGTGCATCGCGTCTGGCTCGGCGAGACCTGGCGCTCGTTCAAGGTCTTCAACATCGACCAGGCCTGGCGCGCCGACTTTCCCGAGCCGGCCATCGTTCACGATCCGGGGCGTCCGGCGGTGCTGTTCATCCACGGCTACATGTGCAACCGCGCGACATGGCGGCCATGGCTGCTGGGCCGCGGACTGGCGCAGCGCTGGAACTGCGCCACGGTGAACCTCGAGCCGGTGTTCGGCGCCGTCGATCGCTATCCCGAGCGGATCCACGCCGCCGTGGAACGGCTGAGGGCAGCCGCCGGCGCCACGCGCATCACGCTCGTCTGTCACAGCATGGGGGGACTGGCGGCGCGTGCCTACCTGCGCGCCTACGGCCACGAGGCGGTGGCGCGCGTCGTCACCATCGACACCCCGCACCACGGAACGCTGTTCGCCCGGCTCGGGCACGGCGAGAACACGCGCCAGATGCGCCGCGACTGCGACTACGTCCGACGACTCGCCGCCGACGACGAGCCGGTCGAGTTCGTCTGCTTCGCCAGCCAGCACGACAACCTGGTGGTGCCCCGCGACGCCCAGATCCTCGCCTGCGCCGAAGCCGTCTGGTTCGAGCGCATCGGCCACCTCGCGATGACCGACAACGA
>JALORV010000439.1 GCA_025458735.1 Burkholderiaceae bacterium
GCGGTCCCGTACCGCGTGCCGCAGGCGCTCGACGGCCCGGTCGGCTGGCTGCAGGCGCACGGCATCACCTTTCCGCAGTACCGGATGTTCATGATGGCGGTCGCCATCGGCATGCTGGTCGCGCTGTGGCTGGTGCTGACCCGCACGCGCATCGGGCTGGTGATCCAGGCCGCGCTCACCCATCCGCAGCAGGTCGAGGCGCTCGGCCACAACGTGCCGCGCGTGTTCATGCTGGTGTTCGGCGCGGGCTCGGCGCTGGCCGGGCTGGCCGGCGTGGTGGGCGGCAACGCCTTCGTCACCGAACCGGCGATGGCCGGAACGGTGGGCGCCATCGTGTTCGTGGTGATCGTGGTCGGCGGCATGGGATCGCTGGCGGGTGCCTTCGTCGCTGCGCTGCTGATCGGGCTGCTGGAAAGCTTCGGCAAAGTCTCGGACCTGTCGGGGCTGCGGCTGCTGGAGTCGCTCGGCTGGCCGCTCGCCCCGGACGCTGCGCTGTACCCGGTGCTGAAGCTCACGCTGTCGCAGGTGGCGCCGGTGCTGCCGTACCTGCTGCTGGTGTTGATACTGATCGTGCGCCCCAAGGGGCTGCTCGGAACGCGCGAGGACTGAGCAATGGCCTCCGCCGGGCTGCGCACCCTGAGCTTCCAGCCGCTGAACTTCGGTCGCTGGGTCGTGTGGGGCTTCACTGCGCTGCTGTTCCTGCTGCTGCCGGCCTGGTTCAGCAAGGGCTTCGCACTGACGCTGATGTCCCAGATGGGCATCATGATCGTGTTCGCGCTCTCGTACAACATGCTGCTGGGCGGCAGCGGCATGCTGTCGTTCGGACATGCGGTGTACTCGGGCCTCGGGGCGTTCTTCGCCATGCATGCCCTGAACCGCATCGCCGCCGGCACGCTCGACTGGCCAGTATCGCTGCTGCCGCTGATTGCCGGGGCGGCCGGCGCGCTGTTCGGCGTGATCTTCGGCTACCTGACAACCCGCAAGGCGGGCACGCCGTTCGCAATGATCACGCTCGGCATCGGCGAGATGGTGTTCGCCGCGTCCCTGATGTTTCCGGGATTCTTCGGCGGCGAGGGCGGCATCACCGGCAACCGCACGGCCGGACCGCCGTTCCTGGGCATACCCGGGCTCACCTTCGGGCCGCAGGTTCAGGTGTACTACCTGATCGCGGTCTGGTGCTTCGTCTGCATGGTGGCGATGTTCGCGCTGACGCACACGCCGCTCGGTCGCATTGCCAACGCGGTGCGCGACAACCCGGAACGCGCCGAGTTCATCGGCTACAACACGCAGCGCGTGCGCTGGCTGATGCTGATCCTGTCGAGCTTCTTTGCCGGCATCGCCGGCGGTCTGACCGCCATCAACTTCGAGATCGTCAGTGCCGAGAACGTCAGCGCGGTGCGTTCGGGCGGCGTGCTGCTGGCCGCCTTCATCGGCGGCGTCAGCTTCTTCTTCGGGCCGATCCTCGGTGCGGTCGTCTTCACCTTCTTCGCCGTGGCGCTGTCGGAGTTCACCAAGGCCTGGCAGCTCTACCTCGGCGTGTTCTTCGTGTTGCTGGTGATGTTTGCGCCGGGTGGGCTGGCGAGCCTGCTGCTGATGAACCTGCGGGTGATGAAGTTCGGCAAGTTCCGGCGCCTGCGCGACCCCTACGTGGGCGTGCTGCTGACCGCGCTGGCGGCCGCACTCGGGGCCGTGCTGCTGATCGAGCTCACCTACCACGTGACTCTCGACACCGGCGCCGGCCCGGTGGTGCGGCTGTTCGGGATCCCGATGGACACCGCAACGCCGGCGCCGTGGGTCTTCGCCGCCACGCTGCTGCTGATGGGTGCCATTGCCTTCGAGTACTACCGGCGGCGTTTCTCCTCGCAGTGGGACGAGATCCAGGTCGAGATCGAAGACTGGATCCGGGACAATCCGGCATGAGCGCCACCGGAGCGCCACCGTACCGGCACCCAGCGCGGTACTGCCGCCTGCACTGCAGCTCGCCGCCGTACGCAAGAGCTTCGGCCGCAGCGAGATCATCCGCGGTATCGACCTCGCCATCCCGCGGGGAGAGCGCCACGCGATCATCGGTCCGAATGGCGCAGGCAAGTCGACGCTGTTCAACCTGATCAGCGGCCGCTTCGATGTCTCCGGTGGCAGCATCCACCTCAACGGCGAGCCGATCACCGGTCTTTCATCGGCTGTCGGTGTTCGAGAACCTGCGCTGCGCCGTGCTGTGGTCGCTCGGCCACCGCTACGCGTTCTGGAAGAACCTGAACCGGCTGCGCGATGCCGAGCAGCGCGCCGAGGAACTGCTCGAGCGGGTCGGCCTGCGCCGCCGGCGCGACACGCTGGCCGGGCTGCTCACCTACGCCGAGCAGCGGGCGCTGGAGATCGGCATCACCATCGCCGGGGGCGCCAGCGTGATCCTGCTCGACGAGCCGACCGCCGGCATGAGCCGGGCCGAAAGCCGCCGCGCGGTCGAGCTGATCCGCGCCGTCACGCAGGACCGTACGCTGGTGATGGTCGAGCACGACATGGGTGTGGTGTTCGGCCTGGCCGATCGGATCTCGGTCGTCGTCTACGGCCAGATCATCGCGAGCGGCACGCCCGCGGAGATCCGCGCCAACGCCGCGGTCAAGGAAGCCTACCTGGGTCAGCACGCGGACTGAGCCGATGGAACCGCTGCTGCGCGTCGAAAACCTGCAGGCCTACTACGGCAAGAGCCACGTGCTGCACGGGGTCGACCTGACGGTCGGCGCCGGCGAGATCGTCAGCCTGCTGGGTCGAAA
>JALORV010000048.1 GCA_025458735.1 Burkholderiaceae bacterium
GTAGATCCGGTAGAGGTCGCCGACTCCCAGTGACTGCGTGAGCTGGAGCATGGCGTGCTGGCCAAGTGGCACGGTGCGAGGCTCCATGATCATGTACTCGCCTCTGGCCCGGCCGTTGCGGATGACATAGAACTGGACACGGTGCCCGGTGCCGAGGACCCGCGCCGCAGCATCCCAGTCGAGACCGGGCGGGCCAATGAAGGCCTCTCGCGTGATGCCGCCGTCGACGTGCATTTCCTGATAGTGCCCGTTGTCTGCAACAACATCGAAATAGACCGGGGGCAGCAGCACGGGCACGGCGGCAGATGCGAGCAGGACGTGCCGGATCAGATCGAGAGCCCCCGGTTTGCCGCTGGCGGCAATGGCCCCGATGTCCCAGATCATCGGCCGCCCGGCGTAGACGTGCGTGGTGCCCACGAAAAGGCGGCGGCCCTTGCGATGCTCCGCGGCAATGGCGCGCACCAGCGGTTCATCGACGAACTCGCTGATGAGCGCGGCGAGGGGCTGGGGCGAGGCCAGCGAGTCACTGAAATAGGCGATCAGGCCTGGCTTCTCCCTAAAAAGGTCCGCGGTCGCCAGCCGAGTGAATAGAGCGCGCAGAGTCGTGTCGTAGGTTGGCCCAAGAAAGGCGAACGGCGCTTCCAGCGCGCCGATACTGACGCCAGTCACCACATGAAATTGCGGCCGTGTACCCGCTTCGGTCCAGCCGGTGAGCAGCCCGACTGCGAAGCTCCCATTGGCGGCGCCCCCTGAAATTGCGAGCACGTTTAACGAGTCGCCAGGATCGCCCGTCGGCGGCGACGCAGCCCGAGCTCCCGCGTGCCAGGCAGTCTGGCCGATGATGCCCGGCGCATCACCCCATTGCCGGATTGTCCCGAAATCTGGCACCTGGGCGGCGTCGACCAGTTCCCGAGGTATCGGGGACAGTGCGGGTTTGTCCGCACATCCACCAAGGGAACCAAGTGCGCTGACCATGACGGTCAGGATCAGGGGGCGGAAGTACCTGGGTATCAGCATACGCGACGCCGTGGATACGGGCCATGACGTTCCCGAAAGCGAAGACGCTTGTCCAGACCGCTGCTGCACTGACTGTGCTCGGGTTGACACTCAGCTCTTCTGCCCGCGCGGCGGATACGGCACCCAGCACGGCGGCACCGCCGGCGACAACGCCCTGCCCCAACTGTCCATGGGGCGGAGGGCCGGGAATGATGGGGCCCGGCATGATGTGGAACATGACGCCAGAACAGCGTGAAGAACATTGGCGCTACATGCACGGGAATCGGCCCTATGGCCGAGGCATGATGGGCCCCGGAATGATGTACGGCCCGTGGGGCGGAACGCCGCCACCGGCTACCCGGTAATTCCCCGAGGGATCACGGCCGGGTGATCGCCAAGCCGCCGGCTTGAGGTGTCCCGGCCGCTGAACCTTCGCGCCCGACGATCGGCGAACCAAGGTCGCGGAGGTGACGATGGGCTGGGGATGGCATGACAGCATGATGTTCGGCGGCGGTTTCATGTGGCTCGTCTGGCTCCTGCTGATCGCCGGCGTGACCTGGCTCGTCGCGACGCTGGTGGCGTCGCGCGGCCGTGCCAGCAATTCCACCGGGACATCCGCCACGGACATCGTCAAGGAACGGTATGCGCGCGGAGAAATCGACCGCACCGAATACGAACAGAAGCTCCAGGACCTGAGGCGATGAGCAGCCGTTGCCACGGCCTCGGGAGCCACAGATACGTGGCGCTTCCATGCCGCTGGTGCTGCTCGAAGTCAGTGGGTCGCGAAGACCGTCGTCTTCCCCGTCTTGTCGATGAGCAGCACCTGACTGGAGATCCTGGAGGCGCGCTATGCGCGTGGTGAGATGGACCGGGAGGAAGTCCTCACGAGGCGGGCCGATCTAACGACGACACGGTGACAGGGCCGCGCAACTGGAGTCTGGTTTTCGGCTCTCGCGAAGACTCGCATCGTGTCGGATTTTTTTGTAGCCCCCCGGCATCCGATTCCGCGGGGCATCAGCATTAGCCAGAGGAACGACATCATGACCACGCAATGCATAGACCTTTCGGCGCAAACGCGCGTCGCGGCGCAATCTGGCTCGCGGAGCGCGGTCCTGACCAGACAGTTCGCGATGACCGCGATGGCGGCTTCGCTCGCCTTCGCACTCCCCGCCTTCGCGGATGATGCCCATCATCCGCAGCAGGCTCAGGAGACCGAGGCGGCACCCGCCGGGTCGGCGGACGCGGAGGCGGCGCCGACCGTACAGAAGATGCAAGACAACCTCCAGAAGATGAAGGCGCAGCTTGATCGCATCGCCGCGGCGAAATCGGACGAGGAGCGACAGAAGGCAATGGCCGAGCACATGCAGACGATGCGGGAGAACATGAAGATGGCCGGCGGCATGATGGGCTGCCCAATGATGGAAGGCGGCATGATGGGCAAGGGCGGCATGGGGATGATGGGAGGCGACTCCACGGACTCGATGGCGAAGCACATGGAGCAGATGGAAAAGCGCATGGACATGATGCAGATGATGATGGAGCAGATGACCAAGTCCCCATCGATGCCCACGCTGGCCAAATAAGGCTGCCGGGCAAGGTCGTTGCAGAAGTGCCGGCGACCTTCACCCGGTCGCCAGCCTTGATGTTGGGGACGTGTAGGAACGGCAATGGCCGAACATCATCACGAGCACCCAAATCATCCCATCATGGCAGAGACAAGCCGGGACCCGGTCTGTGGCATGTCGGTCAAGCCTGATTCCCCGCATCAGACGAAGCACGCCGGCCGCGTGATCCGTTTCTGCAGCGCCAACTGTCTGGCCAAGTTCGAGGCCGATCCGCAGCGCTATCTGAGACCCTCGCCGGAGTCGGCGGGCATGGCCCCGCCGGCCACCGAATACACCTGTCCGATGCATCCCGAGATCCGTCAACGCGGGCCTGGCACTTGCCCCAAGTGTGGTATGACGCTGGAACCGGTGCTGCCGGAATTTGAAGAAGGCGAAAACCCCGAGCTGGCCGATTTCCGCCGGCGCTTCTGGTGGACCTTGCCGCTGACCCTTCTGGTCACCCTGATCGCCATGTCGGGCCACCTGTTCGACGGCCTGCTCGGTGCCGCCCGCCCCTGGGCGGAGCTCGCGCTGGGCACGCCCGTCGTGTTGTGGTCGGGCTGGCCCTTTTTTGTGCGCGGCGTGCAGTCGGTGAAGAACCGCAGTCCGAATATGTGGACCCTGATCGGCTTGGGCACGGGCGCGGCTTACCTCTACAGCGTGGTGGCGACCGTGCTGCCCGGCATCTTCCCGCCCTCGTTCCGCGTGGACGGCCAGGTGGCCCTGTACTTCGAGGCCGCGGCCGTCATCATCTCGCTCACCCTCCTCGGACAGGTGCTGGAGCTCAAGGCCCGATCGGAAACCGGCGCCGCCATCAAGGCACTCTTGGGACTGACGCCGAAGACGGCGCGGCGTATCCGCGACGACGGCAGTGAGGAGGACGTCCCACTGACCCATGTCCATCCCGGCGACCGGCTGCGGGTGCGGCCCGGGGAGAAGGTTCCGGTGGATGGCGTGGTGGAGGAAGGGGCGAGTGCAGTGGACGAATCCATGCTGACCGGCGAGCCCATCCCCGTCTCCAAGCGGTCGGGCGACAAGCTGATCGGGGCGACCATCAATGCCAACGGCAGCCTGATCATGCGCGCCGAGAAGGTCGGGGCGGAAACCGTGCTGGCGCAGATCGTGCGGATGGTGGCCCAGGCCCAGCGCTCGCGTGCGCCGATGCAGCGCATGGCCGACCGCGTGGCGGGCTGGTTCGTGGTTGGGGTGGCGGCGATTGCCGTGTTGACCTTTCTCGCCTGGGGGTTGTTCGGCCCACAACCGAGCTGGGCCTACGGCCTCGTCAACGCCGTGGCGGTCCTCATCATCGCCTGCCCCTGTGCGCTCGGGCTAGCCACCCCAATGTCGGTGATGGTCGCCACGGGCAAGGCGGCAACCCATGGCGTGTTGTTTCGCGATGCGGCGGCCATCGAAAACCTGCGCAAGGTCGATACCCTCGTCGTCGACAAGACCGGCACCCTGACCGAGGGTAGGCCCGCCTTTCACGGCGTGGTGGCGGCCGCGGGCGGGAACGAAACCGAGGTCCTGCGCGTTGCCGCCAGCCTCGACCAGGGCAGCGAACACCCGGTGGCGCAGACCATCGTCGCCGAGGCACGGCGGCGCAAACTCAAACTCAGCGCCCCCGAGGGCTTCGAGTCCTCATCGGGCATCGGCGTGCGCGGCGTCGTCGATGGGCAAGCGGTTGTGCTCGGCAACGCCGCACTGATGGACGAAGATGGCGTCGATTGGCGTGGGCTGGAGCAGCAGGCCGAGTCCCTACGCCAGGAAGGCGCCAGCGTCATATTCCTCGCCGTTGCCGGTCAGGCGGTTGGGCTCGTCGCCGTATCCGATCCCATCAAGGCGTCTACGCCTGAGGCGTTGGATTTGCTCCGGGCCGGCGGTCTGACCATCGTTATGGCCACCGGCGACGGTCACACCACGGCCCGCGCCCTGGGTCGCAGGCTCGGCATCGATCAGGTGTTTAGTGAGGTCAAACCCCAGGACAAAGACGATCTGGTCGCCAGGTTCCAGGCGCAGCGACGCCGGGTTGCCATGGCCGGCGACGGCATCAACGACGCACCGGCGCTGGCCCGCGCCGACGTGGGTATCGCCATGGGCACTGGCACCGACGTGGCCATGAACAGCGCCCAGGTCACGCTCGTGAAAGGGGACCTGCGGGGAATCGCCAGCGCGCGCAAGCTCTCGCTCGCGACTGTGCGTAACATGCGCCAAAATCTACTCTTCGCTTTCTTTTACAACGCCTTGGGGGTGCCGATCGCGGCCGGGGTGCTGTATCCCTTCACGGGGATGCTGCTGTCTCCCCTTATCGCCGCGTTGGCGATGAGCTTCAGCTCGGCCTCGGTGATCGCCAACGCACTCCGGTTGCGTTCCGCAGACCTCTAAGGAACGTCTGAACAAGTAGTCAAAGCGAGGCGCGATGGCGGTTCGAGCGCATCAGGCACGCGGAAATACCTGTCGGGCAAGCAAAAAGAGGCGAGAAATGGCCTCTTTCCGGCCTCGCTGGGCCTGTTGCCCAGCCCTTCGGCGTCCGCTGGACGCACTACGCCTCCGCCAGTCGCAACAGCTGTCGGCGCGCCATGAACAGGTTCGCCAGGGCGCAGGTCACGAACAGCCGGTGCGCGTTCTTGTCGAGGCCCCGATAGCGCACGTTGGTGAAGCCGAACTTCAGCTTGATCACCGCGAACACGTGCTCGACCTTGGCGCGCACCTGCGACTTGGTCTTGTTCTTTGCCCGCTCCACCTCGTCGATCCGGTCCCTGTAGCGGTAGCGCCGGTTGCTGCAGTCCTGGGCCTGCGGCGCCACGTCGCGAATCGCCTCGCGCTGGCCACGATAGGCCTGGTCACCCCACACCCGGGTTTCGTCGCCGTGCAGCAGGTCCGGCAAGACCGTGCTGTCGGCGACGTTCGCCGCGGTGGCCGCCACGCTGTGGATCAGCTTGCTGCCGCTGTCGACGCCGACGTGGGCCTTCATACCGAAGTACCACTGCTGGCCCCTGCGGGTCTGATGCCTGTCGGGATCGCGGGTCTTGCTGGCGTTCTTGGTCGAGCTCGGGGCGTTGATGATCGTGGCGTCGACGATGGTGCCGCGGCTGATCCGCAGACCCTGCGCCTCCAGATAGGCGAGCACCTCCTCGAACAACCGGGTCCCCAGGTCGTGAGCTTCGAGCCGATGCCGGAACTTGCAGATCGTGGTCTCGTCGGGCACCGCCGCGGCGCCCAGATCGAGGCCGGCGAAGCGGGCCATGGCGACCGAGTCGTTGAGCGCCTCCTCGACCCCGGGATCGGACAGGTTGAACCACTGCTGCAGGAAATAGATGCGCAGCATGCGTTCCAGACCGATCGGTGGGCGGCCGTTGCCGGCCTTCGGGTACACCGGCTCGATCAGCGCACACAGCTCCGCCCACGGCACCACCCGGTCCATCTCGGACAGAAAAATCTCGCGGCGCGTCGCCTTGCGGTAGGGCTCGAAGGTGCCGGTTGCCAACGTCATCTGCTGCATCGAATACGCTCCCGCGGCGTGGTTTGTCGGTCAGACCGAATGCCGCGGGAATCGTTCACTTATTCAGAGTTGCCCTAAACGACGGTACCTGGAGTTCAGCCGCGTAGTCCGGCGCGAAGGTCCGCTATTCGTGCGCCAGCAGCCGTCCGTCGATGAAAATCGAACAGCTGGACATGGCCGGCTTTCCCCCTTCTACGCGTGGCCGGCGGAATCGGCATTCCGGGCCGCTGGGTGATCGCGGTAGGGATGCCCGTCACCGGGCACCCCCCGCACAGATCCCAGCGTGCGCGATTCGCGCACTGGGCTCCCACCTCGGGTGAGTGACGGCAAAGCGGCGCTCCGGCCACGGATGAAGGATGCGAGGTCGAGGCAGCCAGGCGTCGGCGATCCGCGCCATCCGCTCCCAGGTCATGCCGTCCTTCTGACTGCGGCGCCGCAGCGTCCGCCGCCAGAGGTGGATGACGTGGTAGCGGAACGCACCCAGGGCCCGCGCATTCGTGGGCACCGCGTGGGAGGCGAAGAAGCCGGTGACCAGCTGCTTGAGCCATCGCCCCTGCGCGGGAATGGGCTCGTGCAGGCGCCGACGGAGCTGGTCCTTGACCGCCCGGAGCTTGGCCCGCAGACGATCGCCGCGGGTCTTCCGCTGCAACAGGAAGCGCCCCTGGCGGGACTTGCCGCAGATGAAGATGAACTTCAGGAAGGTGAAGGTCTCCGGTTTGCCAAGGCCCCGCCGCTGGCGATTCTGTGCCGCACGGCGGCCGAACTCCAGCAGGCGGGTCTTGTCCGGATGCAGCGTCAACGCAAACTGCTCCAACCGCGCCCGCATCGCCTCAGAGATCGAACACGTAGTGCAGGTAGACGTTCGCCAGCAGGGGCGAGATGACCGCCCCCTGGGGCGTGCCTTCGGCACTGACGCGCAGCTCTCCGTCTTCCAGGACCCCGGCCTGCAGCCACTTGCGTACCAGCCGGAGGATGCGCTCGTCGCCGATCCCCACCGCCAAGGCATCCAGCGCGTCATGCTGACCGCGCCGCGGTCGGAAGCCATACGAGAACCCGAGGAAGTCCACCTCGTAGATCGCGTTCAGCACCTCGACCACGGGCCGCGAGGTTGCCCGCGTAGTCCTGCCACGTCAGGCCGTCGACACCGGGGGCGGCAGCGCGCCTAAGCGCATGGCATGCCTCCCACAGCCGGTCGACCGTGACGTGGTGCAGCAACGCCGTGAACCGTTCCTGCTTCCGTTGCCTTGCCACTTGCCGTAAACGGTCCAGCCCCAGTGACACGCTCTCCCGGTTCTGCGCCCGGCCCGTGCGTGCCTGACCCGTGTTCCCCTCGGCCCCCGCCCTTCGCTCCACCCGCTCCGCCGCCGGCTGCCCGACCTTGTTCGCAGGCTTCATCGCTACTATGGCGAGATCTGACTTCTCGGGCCCGTGCATCACCGGCTACGGCTCCTCGCCTTCCCGATGCGGACCCGCCCGGTACCGCGGCGGGTCAGACCCGAGATCTCCCGCGCATGCCAGGGTCTGCGACCGCGCCGGGCCGGGGGGCGCTCGCGCTCGCGCGCCCCTGCGTGTTGCCTTCCGCCTTCCGAACGGCGTCGGCACCCGGGGTTGTAAAACGTTCGCGGCTCAATGGCTGGCCTGCACGCTCCCCTGCCGACGCTTCGCCGACACCCTCGCGGATGCCTGCGCACGGCTCGGGGCCGATGCGGATCGCTACGCCTTCATCGCAGGGGACTTCCACCCCCTACTCCTTGCCGGTCTCCCGGCACACTCAGGATCCTTTACAGCGGCCGGCTGGGTCGGATCCGGCGAGCGATGACTCGCGCGTCGCCGTCCAGATGGTCACCGTCTGGCTTCAGGGCTTGGCCGATGGGCGGTCGTCGACCCTAAACCGGCATAACAGGCAAAACGCAGCGCGCGAAACCGGCCTGCGGGCAAACCGGATCGTCGCCACCGCCGTCTCCACGAGGAGCACTTCTGCGAGCTGGCGGGCGACCTGCCGGTCGAGTTCGGATTCGTGGCCACCGCGAACGAGGCGGGCCGGTTCATCGCGTACCTCCATACGCGGGAGGCCAACGTCTCTTGCTTGCGGATACTCGTGGAGACCGGTCTCGGGCGCGGCGCGACCTCGCGCGGACCGCCGCAGGAACCCTCGCCTCAAGCAAGGATGTCCGCCGTTGCCTTCCGCGCAGACCTCGGCCAGCCTTGCGCGAGGTGGCCGGAAGTCC
>JALORV010000440.1 GCA_025458735.1 Burkholderiaceae bacterium
GGGCGCGAAGCCGCAGTGGGAGAACGTCCGCTTCAAGATGATTCCGAGCGCGCCCGCGCGCGTGGCCGCCCTTTTGGCCGGCGACGTGCAGATGATCGAGGGCGTGCCGACCGCGGACATCGCCAAGCTGTCGAAGGACGCCCGGGTCGATCTGTCCTCGGCAGTGTCCAACCGCATCATCTACCTGCACATGGACTCGGGCCGCGAGAAGAACTCGCCGTTCGTGACCACGACCGACGGCAAGCCGATGGAGGCCAACCCGCTGCGCGACCCGAAGGTGCGCAAGGCAATCAGCAAGATGGTCGACCGCGACGCGATCGTCTCGCGCATCATGGAGGGGCAGGCGGTGGCTGCGGGCCAGCTGCTGCCCGAGCAGTTCTTCGGCACCAGCAAGGCGCTCAAGCCCGAGAAGTACGACCCGGAAGGCGCGAAGAAGCTGCTGGCCGAAGCCGGCTACCCGAACGGCTTTGGCATCACGCTGCATGCGCCGAACAACCGCTACATCAACGACGCCGCCATTGCGCAGGCGGTGGCGCAGTACCTCACGCGCAACGGCATCCCGACCAAGGAACGTTTTCTTCTCGCGCGGCTCCAAGCTCGAGTTCAGCTTCCTGCTGGCCGGCTGGGGGGCGGAGACCGGGGAAACCTCCTCGCCGCTGCGCGCGCTGCTGGCCACCTTCGACCAGAAGCAGGGCCTGGGCACCGCCAACCGGGGGCGCTTTTCCGACGCCGGCGTCGACGCGCTGATCGCGCAGGCCACCACCGCCGCGCGTCGGAGAAGGCGGTGGGCGAGCTGACCGGCCTGGTGCCGCTGCATTACGAGGTCAGCACGTGGGGCACGAAAAAGGGGCTCGCGTACAAGGCGCGCGCCGACCAGTACACCTTTGCCTACGACGTGAAGTCGACGCGGTGAGCACCGGCGCCGCCCCGCGCGGGCGGCGCGCCCGTGCAGCCTGAGCGGACGCGCTCCGTATGACCGTCTTCGTGCTGCGCCGCCTGGCGCAGACACTGCTGGTGCTGCTGATCACCTCGGTGCTGGTGTTCGGCGGGCTCTACATGATCGGCGACCCGGTCGAGATCCTGGTCAACCCGACGGCCGACCAGATCGAGAAGGAGCGCGCGACCAAGGCGCTCGGGCTCGACAAGCCGCTGCACGAGCAGTACTTCGGCTTCCTGCGTGGCGCGCTCACCGGCAACCTCGGCAATTCGTTCGTCTACGCGCGTCCGGCGCTCGAAGTGATCTTCGAGCGCATGCCGGCCACGCTCGAGCTTGCCTTCCTCGCCATGGTGATCGCCGTGACGCTGGGCATCCCGCTCGGGCTGTACGCCGGCCTGCGACCTCACAGCCCGCTGGCCAAGACGATCATGGCCGGCTCGATTCTCGGCTTCTCGCTGCCCACCTTCTGGGTCGGCCTGATCCTGATACTCGTGTTCGCCGTGACCCTCGGCTGGCTGCCATCGACCGGACGCGGCCCGACCACGGACGTGCTCGGCCTGCAGCTGTCGATCTTCAGCTGGGAAGGGTTGAAGTACGCGCTGCTGCCGGCCATCAACCTGGCGCTCTTCAAGCTGTCGCTGATCATCCGGCTGACGCGCGCGCAGGTGCGCGAGCAGAGCCTGCTCGACTACATCAAGTTCGCACGCGCCAAGGGGCTGTCGCAGCGGCGTGTGATCGGCGTGCACCTGCTGAAGAACATCCTGATCCCGCTGGTGACGGTGGTCGGACTGGAACTCGGCTCGGTGATCGCCTTCGCGGTGGTGACCGAGACCATCTTTGCCTGGCCCGGCATGGGCAAGCTGGTCATCGACTCGATCTTCCAGCTCGACCGCCCGGTGGTGGTGGCCTATCTGCTGGTGGTCGTGTTCATGTTCATCGTCATCAACCTGGTGGTGGACATCCTTTACTCGGTGCTCGACCCGCGCGTCCGGCTGGCGGAGGTCAAGGGATGAGCGCGGCGCTGGTGGGCCCCGATGCGGCAGTGGAGACACCGTGGCGACGCTTCCGCCGGCAGTTCGCCGAGAGCCGGCTGGCGCTCGCCGGGCTGGTGCTGCTGGTCGGCATCGTGGGCCTGGCGCTGCTGGCGCCGTGGATCGCGCCGCAGAATCCGTACGACCTGGCAAAGCTGGACCTGCTCGATGCGCGCCTGCCGCCGGGCGCGACGTCCGCGGACGGCATGACCTACTGGCTCGGCACCGACGGCCAGGGCCGCGACATGCTGTCGGCCATCCTGTACGGGCTGCGCGTGTCGCTGATGGTCGGCGTCGCCAGCGGCCTGATCGCACTCACGCTCGGCGCCGTGGTAGGCGTGCTGGCCGCCTACCTCGGTGGCCGCTTCGAGCAGATCGTCATGCGCATCGTGGACATCCAGCTCGGCTTCCCGGCCATTTTGGTCGCGCTGATCCTGCTGGCAGTGCTGGGCAAGGGCGTCGACAAGATCATCATCGCGCTGGTCACCGTGCAGTGGGCCTATTACGCACGTACGGCGCGCTCGGCCGCGCTGGTCGAGCGCAGCAAGGAGTACATCGAGGCGGCGCGCGCGCTCGGACTCGGTGCCGGCCGCATCGTGCTCAGGCACCTGCT
>JALORV010000441.1 GCA_025458735.1 Burkholderiaceae bacterium
GCTGAACAACAGCCTGGGCGAGTTGCTCGGCCTGACGACGCTGCCGATGGTGCGCAGGGCCCTGCCGCCACCGCCGGCGATCGCCGACACGATGCCGCCCAAGGCGGCGGCGGGCTGACTTAACCGGTTGTTGCGAGCGTCTTGCCGGAGCCGCGGCCCCTGCCGGGGCGCTTCCGCGGCGGCGGCGGACTGCGCATAAGCTTCGCTCTCTTCACGGCCCTGGAGATGATCAGTTGACGTCCTTCCTTGCGCAGTTCGCGCGCCTCATCTTGCTCGGCGGTCTGGTGTTTCTGGCATCCACGCCACGTGCCCAGACCCCGCGTCCGAACATCGTCTACATCGTCGCCGATGACCTGGGCTGGAAGGATGTCGGCTTCCGCGGGTCGGACATCCGCACGCCCGCGATCGACGAGCTGGCACGCAGCGGTGCCCGGCTGGAGCAGTTCTACGCCCAGCCGATGTGCACGCCGACGCGCGCTGCACTGATGACCGGCCGCTATCCGTTCCGTTACGGACTGCAGACCGCGGTAATCCCGTCTGGGCACACGTATGGCCTGGCGCTGGACGAGTGGCTGCTGCCGCAGGCCCTCAAGGAGCGCGGCTACCGCACCGCGATCATCGGCAAGTGGCATCTGGGACACGGTGATCGGGCCTACTGGCCGCGCCAGCGTGGCTTCGATGTTCAGTACGGCCCGCTGATCGGCGAGATCGACTACTTCACGCATGAGCAGCACGGTGTACTCGACTGGTACCGCGACAACCTGCCGTTGAAGGAGAAGGGCTACTCGACCGAACTGCTCGGCAACGCGGCCGTGCGCCTGATCGAAAAGCATGACGCCGGTACACCGCTGTTCCTGTACCTCGCTTTCAACGCACCTCACACCCCGTATCAGGCGCCGCAGGCGGATCTGGATCAATACGCCAGCATTGCCGATCCCAGCCGCCGTGCCTACGCGGCGATGGTGACGGCCATGGATGCGCAGATCGGCCGCGTCGTCAGCGCGCTCGACGCGCGTGGCATGCGGGACAACACGCTGATCGTCTTCCACAGCGACAACGGTGGCACGCACAACCCGATGTTCGCCGGCGAGGGTGACATGTCGAAGATCAAGATCCCGGTGGACAACGGACCGCTGCGCGACGGCAAGGGGTCACTGTACGAGGGCGGCACGCGCGTCGTGGCGCTGGCGAACTGGCGCGGGCGAATTGCTCCGGGCAGCACCGTCGTCGAACTGATCCACGTCGTGGACATGTATCCGACCCTGGCGCGGCTGGCCGGCGCGTCGACCAGCCGCAGCAAGCCGCTCGATGGCGTCGACGTGTGGCCGACCATCAGCACCAGCGCGCCTAGCCCGCGGACGGAAATCGTCTACAACGTCGAACCGTTCCGCGCCGGCATCCGGCAGGGGCCGTGGAAGCTGATATGGCGTGCGCCGCTGCCCGAGAGCGTCGAGCTCTACGACGTGGTGCGCGATCCATCCGAGACCAGGAACCTCGCGGCCGAAAATCCGGCCAAGGTGGCCGCGCTCAAGGAACGGGCCAATGCGCTCGCCGCCACGATGGCCAAGCCGCTGTTGCTGCAGACGGAGTTCAACGCCGTGCGCGAGCGGCTCAAGCTGCCGCCTGCCTTGCCGACGGAGGAATTCGTCCTTACGGAGTAGTGGGATCGACGGCGCTGCGACCGCCGGCCTGCAAGTCGACAGCGTCCGGGCTCAGCCGATGTCGTAGCCGTGCCGGCGCGCGGCCAGCAGGGCTTCGGTCCGGTTGGAGGCGCCGAAGGCGCGGTAAATGGCTGTGACGTGGGTCTTGACCGTGCCTTCGGACAGGCCGAGTTCGCGGCAGATGATCTTGATCGGTGCGCCGCGTGCCAGCAGCTGCAGTACCTGTTCCTGGCGCTCGGTCAGCTCGACCCGGCTGGGAGGCCATCGACTTGGGCACGAAGCCGGCCGCCCCCAGCTGCAGCACCCGCATCACGTTGCGCTGGTCCTGCTGGCCCGACAGCACCAGGATCTTCATTTCCGGTGCCTGCGCGACCATGGCTTCCAGCAGGGAAGTGCCCGACACGCCCGGCAGGCCCAGGTCCAGCACGACGAGATCGAGATCAGGATGCTCCTGCTGCAGCTGCAGGGCCGACTCGGCGGTGCGGGTGGTGATCACCTCGGCCTCGGGATCGAGGTCGAGGAACAGCACGGACAGCGCGTCCGTGATCAGCGAATGGTCGTCGACGACGAGGATCTTCATGGTGCGTGCGGGGGAGCGACTCTGAAGCGGCACGGCCGAATGCCCGATTGTAGACCGCGACCCTCGCCGGACCGCTGAGCGAAAAAGCGGCGCTTTCGCGTCCGCCGGGAGGCAATCGGGTCAGCCGACCGGTCGCGGCCGCACGCGCGCGGCCGCCTCGTTGGCGATGCCGCGCGCGGTCGCGGCGTCGGCCGCACGGGCCAGCGCCACGCCCATGCGCCGCTTGCGGAACGATTCCGGCTTGCCGAACAGGCGCAGATCGGTTCCGGGCAGGGCCAGGGCCGCCTCGACGCCGTCGAAGGTGAGGGCGCCGGCGTCGTGGCCACCGTAAATGACGGCGCTGGCCCCCGGATTGCGCAACGAAGTGTCCACCGGCAGGCCAAGCACGGCGCGCGCGTGCAGCTCGAACTCGTTCTGCCACTGCGTTGCCATCGTCACCATGCCGGTGTCGTGCGGACGCGGGCTCACTTCCGAGAACCAGACCTGCTCGCCCTTGACGAAGAGTTCCACACCGAAAATCCCGGTACCGCCGAGATCGGCGGTGACGCGCCGGGCCTGTTCACGTGCCGTCGCCAATGCCGTCGCGCTCATCGGGTGCGGCTGCCAGCTCTCGACATAGTCGCCGGCCACCTGCCGGTGTCCGATCGGCTCGCAGAAGCTGGTCTGGACGACGCCCGCGGCATCACGCGCGCGCACCGTCAGCAGCGTGATCTCGTAGTCGAAGTCGATGACGCCTTCGACGATCACGCGGCCCAGTGCGACGCGTCCGCCGGCGTTGGCCGCCTCCCAGGCCGGGCCGAGGCCCGCCGCATCGTCCACCCGGCTCTGGCCCTTGCCGGACGACGACATCACCGGCTTGACGATGCAGGGCAGGCCCAGTTCACCCGCGGCCACGACCAGCTCGTCGTAGCTGCCGGCGAAGCGGTAGGGCGAGGTCGGCAGGCCCAGCGTTTCTGCGGCCAGCCGCCGGATGCCTTCACGATTCATTGTGAGCTGCACGGCGCGCGCCGTCGGCACCACGCGCGTCAGTCCGTCGGCCTCGATGGCGGCCAGTTCTGCCGTGGCGATGGCTTCGATCTCCGGCACGACGACGCCGCGATCGTCTCGACGCCGAGCCGCTGCAGTGCGATCAGCACTTCCTTGCCCAGCTCGCCGGCGCCGAGCAGCATCACGCGAGTGGCAGCCGTAGAGCAGGGCGTGCCCAGCGGCAAGGTCGGCGGCGGCGTTGTGGTCATGGTGCAGTTCCCGGATGTGCAGGCGGCACTATGGCATGCCGCCTTCGATCTCTGGCTGGACGTCTGCCCACCGTCGATGCCGACCCTGTAGCCGCCGGCGCGCGTTGCTCTCTTGCGCAAGCCGAGCGGAAGCAGGCAGGCAACAAAAAGCCGGCACGTGGCCGGCTTCTGAAAGGCATTCGGTGGGGATTACAGCGACTTGATCCACTTCACGATGGCGGTCAGGTCAGCCTCCGAGGCGCTGGCCTTCGGGTGTCCGGCACCGGTCGCCAGTTTCTTGACCACATCCGCGTCCGGAACGCTCTTGAGCTTGGCCGACAGATCCTTGTACGAGGCACCCATCTTCTTGGTGTCCAGGGCGTGGCACTTGTTGCAACCGGCCTTGTCGGCCAGGTCGGCGCTGGCCTGGGCGGCACCCGCCGAAAGCATGGCGGCAGCGGCGACCACGAACACAATCTTCGACTTCATCCATTCCCCCGTCTGAGTTGCGATCAAACCGTAAAGCGGCCGGCCCGAAGGCCGGCCGGGTCATGCCTTACTGCGCCAGCACCCACTTGACGATGCCGGTGAGGTCGGCGTCGGACGCCTTGACCGCCGGGTGTCCCTTGCCGGTCTTGAGCTTCGTGACGATGTCGGCTTCGGCCGCGGCATTGCCCTTGAACTTCTTGGCGATGTCCTTGAACGACGGACCCATTTTCTTCGTGTCGAGGGCGTGGCAGCTGCCGCAGCTCTTCTGTGCGAGATCAGCCTGGGCGCTGGCGGTGCCCGCAAAGGCAATGCCGGCGGTTGCGATGACTGCAACAAGCAAAGTCTTCATTTAGTTCCTTCCTCCCGGAAATGAGCCACCGCGTGGCAGCACGACAGCCGATGAACCTGCGTTTCGATGCAATGTTTCGAGCTTCTCTGGATCCGCCCCGCCGCTCGCCGCGGCGTTGACAGGATCCAGCGAAAAGTCTAACGCATGCCGGAGGATCCGGTTGACGTTGCGCCGATGGCTGACGCTGTCACGGGGTTGGTGGCAGCGAGGGCGTCGGCACGCTGCACGAAGGCGTCGACCATGCGATCGGCGGCATGCTCGATCAGGCGACCGGCCAGCGCCTCGGCCCGCATGGCCAGTTCGAACCGCAGCGTGAAGACGACATGGCAGCCGTCCGCTCCGAGTGGCCGCAGGTTCCATTCGCCGTGAAAGTGCCGGAATGAACCCCCCTGCAGATGAATCGCCATGAACTCCGGCGCGCGCTTGTCGTTATGCGTGGTCACCCGCACGCGCAGGTCCCGAACGCCGACTTCAACGGTCGCCTTGACGACCGATTCACTGCGCTCGATCAGTTCGGTCGCCAGGCACCACGGCAGGAACTGCGGATAGTCCTCGACGCGCTC
>JALORV010000049.1 GCA_025458735.1 Burkholderiaceae bacterium
GCCAGCGGCTGACGGTGACGACAGGCAGCTTCCTGGCATCTTGTCTCGTCGAGGTCGTGCCCGAAAGAACCGCCAGCCGATCACCGGTTTCCATCGATGGTCGGCACTTCCCTCGTGCCCACGTGCAGTCACTTCCGCGCAAGAAGCCGAATGCGACGTTCACGTGTCGCGGGACGCCAAAAGGCTGGGCTTCAGAGTGCAGCAGGAAAGCTTGACGTTGTCGTTCGCGGCCGCTTGTCACGAGTCTGCGCCCCGCAGGGCCGGCGCCGTTCTCTTGGCATGCATCAAAATCATCTTCTGCTGGAAGAGCCGCTTCCGGAAAGCCCCCGCATGAGCTACGTCCTTGCCGTGTGGCCGCAAGACATCCTGCAGCCCTGGCCCGCCGACCGCGACATGGCTCAATCGCAGTTGGAGCAGGCCCAGGCGGCCGCGCCACCCACCACGCACGACCCGAGGCTGTTGGCCTTTGCGCATGCGCTGGACGCCCGGTTCCCGAGCCAGGGCGACGAGGACGACGTCTACGACAACCTGCCGCCAGACCCGAATCGAGACGCGCCGGAGGGCTGGCTCAACATCGGCCTGTACGACAGCGCCGAGCGCGACGCCGCCTATGCGCACGCCGTGGTGCAGGCCAATGACCAGGGGCTGAACCTGTTCGACCCGCAGTCGGGCGATGTGTTTCTGGCCAACGGCGTCGCGCTGGGGCTGGACAGCCCCAGCCAGTGCTTGCGGGCTGTGGATGCCTGGCATCGCCGGGACTTAGCACTCGCACGGGCGGAGTACCGCCGCGTGGCCGCCGGCCGCGACGACCAGGCCCTGCAGGGCTGGGGACTGCTGCTGGGCAAGGGCCAAGGCGGCCCGCGCAACCACAGCCTGGGCGCGGCGCTGATGCAGCTCGGCGGTGCCGATGCCGACGAGGATCCGAAGGGCTACGGCCTGGCGCTGCAACGCCTGACGCCGTCGCTGCAGCAGGAGCAGGCACGCCAGCACGAGGTCCTGCAAGCGGCTGCAGACCTGCTGGCAGCGGTCGACACCGAGATCGCGCTTCAGGAGACGCTGCTGCAGGACGCGCTCCGCGACATCACCAACCCGCGCCTGCGCAAGCAGGCGGCGCTGGTGCTGATCCGCATTGCCAACAACGGCCACGCCGCGGCCGCGTATCGGCTGTCGCTCGAAGTCGCGTTCGGCAAGTCCATCGCCGGCGCCCAGGACGACGCCGATCACTGGTTGCGGCTCGCCGCCCGGTGGGGCGACCCCGCGGCGCAGGTCAGCCTGGCGCGCCAGCTGATGAAGGGGCTCAACCCAGCGCTGGACGAGGCCGAGAAGTGGCTGCTGCAGGCGCAGGCCAGCGGTGTGCGGGGGCAGGAGTCGCTGCTGGCAGACCTGCGCACCAAGCGGGACGAGCTGGCGGCGCTGCCGGGCCGGGCCGAGTCTGGCGAGGCGGCGGCCCAGCGGCAGCTTGCTCAACAGTTGATGGACCCGACCGACCCGACCGACCCGCAGCGGGTGGCGCAAGGGATGGCCTGGCTGCAGCGCGCCGCCGAGCAAGGGGATGCCGCGGCGGCTGCGGAGCTGGGCCATGCGCTGGCGTTCGGGCGCCCGGGTGTGGCGCCAGACCCTTTGGCGGCACGGCCCTGGCTGGACCAGGCCGTGCAGGGAGGCAGCGCGCACGGCCAAGCCGCCCTGGCCCAACTGCTGGCCGTTCCGGGAGCGACGCAGAGCGACGCCGCGCGGGCGCTCGAACTGGCCATCGAGTCCGCCGCCAATCGCAGCGGCAACGGCCTCTTCCTGCTGGCGACCTTCCTGCACGCGGGCGTCGGCGGCAGCCGCGACGTTGTGGCCGCCAAGGCGGTCATGCACCTGGCGCAGGTGGTCGGCGGCGAGCTCGTGCGGCAACACCCCGACATCTGGCCGCAATACCAGCCGACCCCAGACGAACATCTGCCGGTCCAGATCCTGCGCAACCAGATCAACGACAACCTGCGCGGGATGCCCGAACTGCTGGCCCGCCGCGGCGAAACACCTGCCGCATCCGGCTGAGACCAGGCCTTGTCGATGATCCTGCTCCACCCCGACAGAGTTGGGGCAGGTTGTCAGTGACCAGAGCGCCCTCATTGATGGGCTCACGCCGCCAATGCCGAAGCTCAGCGCCTGCCACAGCCTCAGCGGCGGCTCCACGGCAGCAAGATCAGGACAGCGGATGTCTGTTCGGGGTCGAGTCGGACGCCAGCCAACGCCACACCCTCGCTCAGAGCCCACTCGGGTTTCAAGATCGGCAAAGTCTGCGGGTCAAGTCTCTGTCCGCGCCAGCAGCCTGAGCAGGTGCAGCATCGCTTCAAGGCCCGAGATGCCGCAGGTGGAAGGCCACGATGCGCTGGTGGGCTGCTTCGCGCAGTGCGGCGTCGAAGCCCGGGGTCGGCTCCCCGCCGCGCCACTGCTGCGCGGCGACGGCCTTCGCCACCTCGCCGGGCCACGGCCACAGGACGTCGAAGTGCCCGGCAGGAAGGTCTGCTAGCAGCTCGCAGCGCTTGCAGTGGGCCAGCACATGGTCGCTGTGAAAGCGTGGCACCAGCACCGTGTCCAGCCTTGCGGAGACGAGGCCGACCGGCACGCCGATGCGCTTCAGGCTCTCGGCGCTGAAGATCGCAGCCACGGGTACCGCGGCAGTGACCGAGGCGATTCGCGCGTCAAGGCGCGGGTCTGGCTGATCGCCCGCAGGGTCCCGACCCCCGTGCCAGGTCTTGATGTCGGCCGGCAGGACAAACTCAGGCCAGAAGCCTGCCCGATTGAAGCGCGCCTGACGCTCGGCCCGCTTCTCGGGGGTCCTGGCGCCCTGGAAGCAGAAGGCCTCGTCATCCTGCGGGTGCGCCAGGCAGTGGTGGACGAGGTTGAGCGTGCGCCACTGCGCGCCCGCCAGCGACAGCGCCGTGACGCCGCCAGCCGACATGCCGTGCACGCCCACGCGGCTCAGGTCCAGGCGGGCACTCCAGGCCGGGTCGGCGGCGAGGGCGTCCATCAGGCGCACGGCCTCCACAGGCCTCAGCCGGAACGTCTCGGGACCGGCGAGCCGCTGGTCGAGGTGGTTGTCCCCGTCGTGAAGCACCTGCGCGACGACAAAGCCTGCGCGCGCCAGCTGGGCTGCCAACGCGTGGTCGGGCAGCGGACTGCCGGCCGTGCCGTGCGAGAGCACGACCAGGCGATGGCGCCCCGGCGTGACCGGTGCGTCGACAGCAACTTCCAGTGTGAACGGGCCGAACGTCGTCGAGCGCGACACGGTCTCGGTGGGATACACCAGCGTCGCCGGTTGAGCCAGCGTGGGTGACTTCCACTGCGTCAGGCCCACCTGCGCGATCACGCTGGCCGGCATGCCGACTAGCGCTGCGGCACAGAGCAGCGGCATCGCAGCCCACCTGGAGGCCCAGCGGCGCAGACGCTGCGCGCTCGGTCCTCCAGGGGCCTGCAGCAGAAAAGGTTCTTGTGTTCGCGCCGTGCCGAGGCTGTGGTGAGGCATGGAGCCCTCCTGTGGGTTGTTAAGCGACAGGTACCCACTGTGCCGACTGGCATTCACCCAGTCGAGCTCCATGCGACGAGTGCAATCTGCGCCGCGTGAAGTGCCGTCGACGCGTCGCGATGTGTGGATCTCGGAGCGGCAAGGTGCACTCAAGCCATCGGCCGCACGCAACCCGAGGGGCTGCCCGCAGCGCGGAGGGGGGTGAGTTCTGGATTTCGTTTGGCACCCCGCACCGCTGCATCCACCGCATCGGCGCGTGCCTATGCCGTCGCGAAACCGACGCTGGCATCCATGCCAAGCTGACGGAGGACGCGGTGCGACTGCGGGCCCGACCGGCTGCCTCTCAACGTCGAGTTCGATGGTTCGGCGATTGGCTCCGGGTCGAGCGCCGCCGGTCGCCAGCTGCGTCAGCGGTCGTTCTGGCCTGAACTTGGCCCGGAGGCAATCGAGTGGCCGCTGGTGGCAGTGCAGCGGACGTCGGTCGTCGCTGTCGTTGAATGACCGCTGACCGTCGACGCCGCCGCTCGGTCCGTAAAGCGCGGATGTCTGGGATCAGTCTTGACCGGGTACTCGCCCGACGGTCCCGAATGCCGGCTCATGGCCGGGACCGCCATTCCAAGGTCGACTCGGAGAGCAGCCGTTCGGGTGGGCACAGGCTGAAGGGCCGGTCCTCGGGCCTGTCAGCTCAACGTTCCTAGCCAGATCGGGTATCGGGCCATCAGGATTCGTGGCCGTGAAGCGCTCGCTGGGCCAAAGGCGATCCGGTGAACGGTGGCCGCCGCCTGCAGCTGCAGCGTGCGCGCTTCGTCAGCCGCTTTGCCTTGCTGCGTGCGAACTGGCGGTCAGTGCCGCCCAAACAGCCGCGCGTCCCAGATCACGGGTTCAGGGTTTCCGGCAACGATCCTCTTGAAGTCGGCGTGTCGCGGATTCAGAAGCACGTTCACCTCCCGGCGCGCAACGACCGAAGGAACCACCAGCACGGCCGTTCGCCGCTCACGTATCCAAGCATCGCCGAAGGCGCGGGCCACGTGCAGGTCCGCATGATCCCAACCGGCAGGCAGGCTGCTCTCACCATGTTGCTCGACGCTCACGGCAGCCGCGATGGCGATCTCGATCGCCACGTGCATCTTGGGCACGCGCCCGATTCCCGCATGGGCCAGGCACTCCAGCATGGCGCCCGCGTAGGACCGGCTGGCATAGATGACTCCCAGGCCAGGTGAGTTCCAGCGGCCACCCACCAGCGAGGCGCCCACCGGGCTGAACACGTCGAACCGCCCGTCGGCGATGCGCCAAGCCTGCCAAGCTTGCGATTTTGCTTGCCGGGTGGTCGTTGCCCTGGCTCGAGACTTAGGCGGCAACGCCATGGAACAACGACCAGAGCAGGTTTTCGACCCGGCGTGCTCCCAGTTCCGTCAGGGCCACCTCGATCGGCCGCTTGCCGCCGAGCATGGCATGGGGGCTGGACAGGAACACGCGCGCGTCATCGGCGCTGTTCCACACATACTCTGCGGTAGCGATCACCCGCGCCAGGCGTTCGACCCGTTCGCCCTCCTGCGGCTTCAGCTCTTCGCCCCGGCGGTGGAACGTGGCCGAAGGAATGACTCGCTGCATCAGGGCCACCGCATCGGGCGAGTTGCCGTAGACGTAGCGCGCCACGGCGCCGAGTGAGGCCTTGGGCAACCCGGCCTCCACCTGTTTCTCGAGCTGTTCGACCGAGGTGACCCTTCGACGAAGGCCCAGAACCTGCGCGATCTTGCCCGGCTCGACCACTGCAGCGTACATGCGGATGACTCCCAATTGATAACCACAAGTCTATCACCAGAGAAATGCAGCGCAAGCCGATTCGGCACCGAGCGTCGGCGGTTCGGCGAGTCGGACTCAACAACCAACTTGCCCCGGACCTGCCATCCACGGGCGCCAGATCCTGGCCGTCACCGCCAGTGGCGGGCCAAGCCATTCAACTGCCGTTCCGGACAGAGGCAGCTCAGCCGATCGAGACCTCATGTCGTGCTCGGTGGGACTGAACCCTTGGCCGAAGTCGGGTGGCCCGATCTCTCGGTCAAGAGGCCGCCGCTCGGCCTGCCCGACGAGGTGGCCGGCATCTTTGACCCGAAGCCGGGTCCGCCTCAGTGGGGCGTGCTGATCCGAGCGGCTCAGCCCATCAGTTGCCGCAGCAATGCAGGTTCAAGGGCCGCGGCCGCCATCAAGCCGCTCATGGCTGAGGCCTGTACGCCGGCGCCCGAGACATCTTGTCCTGCGAGCAGCAGACCCTTTACCGGCGTGCGCACGTTCAGTGCGCCGGAAGCCAGGCGGTCGGCGTCCATCACGATGCCGTACATCGCGCCCTGAGGAGCCCTCACGTAGTGCTGTTGCGTCAGCGGTGTGGCGAGCTCATGGAAGCGGATCATCGGCGCCAGGGCCGGAAAGTGGCGCTCGAACTGTGCCAGCAGCCGCGCCTCGACCCAGGCCTTGAAGGCGAGATAGTCCTCGGGGCGCTCGCCTGCCGGTCGACCCAGCCAACCCTCGAAGGGCGCCGCTTCGCA
>JALORV010000050.1 GCA_025458735.1 Burkholderiaceae bacterium
CACCTCGACGAGGTCGTGGCCTGGAACCACGCCGTGCATGCGGCGATCCACGCGGAGCTTGGCGCCGGCCACCTGCCGATCCTGCTAGGCGGCGACCATTGCCTGGCGATCGGCTCGATCAGCGCGGTGGCCCGCCACTGCCGGGAAACAGGCAAGCGGCTGCGCATTCTCTGGCTCGACGCCCACGCGGACTTCAACACGAACCAGCTCACGCCCAGCGGCAACGTGCACGGCATGCCGGTGGCCTGCCTGTGCGGACACGGACCACAGGCGCTGGTCGAGCTGGGTGGCGCTGCGCCGGCGATCGATCCCCGCTGGCTGCGCCAGATCGGCATCCGCAGCGTCGATGCCGGCGAGAAGCGCTTCGTGCATGAAGTGGGACTCGAAGTGTTCGATATGCGCTTCATCGACGAGCTCGGCATGCGCCACACGATGGAAGTGGCGCTGGCGACGATGGATCCCGGCACCCACCTGCATGTGAGCTTCGATGTCGACTTCCTCGACCCGGAGATTGCGCCTGGCGTGGGTACCACGGTGCCCGGCGGGCCGACCTACCGAGAAGCGCAGCTGTGCATGGAGATGATCGCCGACAGCGGCCGTCTGGGCTCGCTCGACGTGATGGAACTCAATCCCGCGCTCGACATGCAGAACAAGACCGCACTTCTGACGGTGGACCTGATCGAAAGCCTGTTCGGCAAGAGCACGCTGATGCGGCAGAACGGGCGCTGACTGCGCGGGCCGGGCCGCTGGCGCGAGCTGCATTACCATTCGCCTCCCGGCGGTTCCGGGCTGCAGGGCAGCCGGCACCCACCCGTGCGGGCCGCCGCCGCCGTCCCCCTTCGATCCAACCGAAAGAGAAGCTCATGCGCATCCTGACTCCGCTGTTCGCCGCCACGCTGGCGGCTGTTGCCGTCCCGACGCTGGCCCAGACGCCGCCCAGCGGCGCCGCCGTGCTGAAGGCCACCGAGCCCGGCAAGGGCGTGATCGCCGAAGTCGTTCGCGTTGCAGCCACCGTCGAGGCGGTCGACGCGGCCAACCGGCTGGTCACGCTCAAGGGACCGGAAGGCAATTCCTTCGTGGTCAAGGCCGGCCCCGAGATCCGCAACTTCGATCGCATCAAGGTCGGCGACATCGTTGACGCCCGCTACACCGAGGCACTGACGCTGGAGCTGAAGAAGGGCGGCGGCGGTGTGCGCGAGCGCATTGAGTCGGAAAGCGCCGGCGTGTCCAAGCCGGGTGAGCGTCCGGCCGCGGCGGCCGGTCGTACCGTGACCGTGGTCGCGGACGTGATTGCCGTCAACGCGGCCAAGCAGTCGGTGCGCCTGCGTGGACCGAACCGCACGGTCGACCTGAAGGTGCGCGATCCCGAGCAGTTCAAGCTGATCAAGGTCGGCGACCAGGTCGAAGCGCGCTTTACCGAGTCGGTTGCCATCGCCCTCGATCCGGCACCGCAGCCGGCTGCCAAGAAGTAATCGAAGCCGGGGCCGGCTGCGCCGGCCCTGCTGCGCTTCAAAGTGCGCGCGTGGGTCGGGCGGCTCAGCTGTCGGGCTCGTGCAGCACGCGGCTGACGGCCACGATGCGCGCCTGCCGCACGGCGCGCGGAATCTCCGCCGGATCATTGCGGTGCATGCTGGCGAGCGCGCCGGCATCGACGTCGGCAGCCGCCTGCAGGGCACGGCGGAAGCGTTCCGCCGACTGCTGGCTCGCCGCCTCGAAAGCCTGCAGCAGCAGTTCAAAGCGTTCGGGCCGTCTGAAGGCATCGGCTCGCTCGAGCACCTCGACGATCGCGGCCGATGAGGCCGCGCCCGCGAGGGCATCGCGCAGTTCGACCAGCAGGCGCGCGAGCGCACTCGACTCCTGGGGCACGCGCAGCTTCCCGACGAGGTCGGCCACCGTGCGCGAACTGCGGCAGGCGCTCGCCAGCACGGCGAAACGCGCCGGCAGCACCAGCGCCCGGTCGGCGGCACGGTCGAGCGCCGCGGCGGCCGGTTCCAGCTGTTCCAGCTCGCTGTAGAGGCGGTCGATCAGGCCGCTGGCTGACAGCACCTCGAGCATGCGCGACGGCCGCCTTTCCATCAGGCCACGCGAAATCTCCTGCATGACGCGTTCTGGCACCAGGGCGTCGGCCTCGCCGTTGGCGACCATGGTGCGCGCCAGCGCGGCGGTTTCCGGCGCGATGCTGAACTCCGGAAAGCGCGCGGCAAATCGCGCCAGCCGCAGGATGCGCACCGGGTCCTCGACGAAGGCCGGGCCGACGTGGCGCAGGATGCCGGCCCGCAGGTCGCGCGCGCCGTTGTAAGGATCGATCAGGCGCCCATCCTCGTCGAGTGCCATGGCGTTGATCGTCAGGTCGCGCCGGGCCAGGTCGGCCTCCAGCGTGACGTCCGGCGCAGCGTGAAACAGGAAGCCCGTGTAGCCCGGGGCGGTCTTGCGCTCGGTGCGCGCCAGCGCGTACTCCTCGTGGGTCTCGGGGTGCAGGAACACCGGGAAGTCGCGACCGACGGGCCGGAAGCCGAGCGCCGCCATCTGCTCCGGCGAGCCGCCGACCACCACCCAGTCGCGGTCGGTCTCGAGCGCGGCATCGAGTTCGCCGCGATGACGCCGGGCCTCGCCCAGCAGCGCGTCGCGCACGCAGCCGCCGACGCGATAGAACTTCATCAATGGTCGACCAGGACTTCGGGCTCAGCGTGTGCCGCGTCGATCCATGCGCGCATCGCCGGCAGCCCGACCACTGCCTGGGCAAAGGCAGCCAGCCGCGGCGGCAGCGTCACGCCGTAGGTGGCAAAGCGCGTCACGACCGGCGCATAGAAGGCATCGGCGATGCTGAAGCTGCCGTACAGCAGCGGGCCGCCGCTGCGCGCGAGACATTCGCTCCAGATCGCGCAGATGCGCTCGATGTCGGCCGCGACGTCGTCGCGGCGCCGGGCGGCGGCTCCCTTATCCGGCAGGCGCGAACGGATGTCCATCGGCAGGTGCGTGCGCAGCGCGGCGAAACCAGAGTGCATCTCGGCGGTGACCGCGCGTGCGTGCGCACGGGCGCCGGCATCGGCCGGCCACAGGCGGCCGCCGACCAGTTCATTGGTGGTCTCGCAGATGGCGAGCGAGTCCCATACGACCCACGGTCCGTCGATCAGGCACGGCACGCGGCCGCTGGGCGAGTGCCGCAGGATCTCGGCCTTCGTCTGCGGCTGATCGAGCGGTATGCGCAGTTCCTCGAAGTCGATCCCGGCGACCTTCAGCGCCAGCCACGCGCGCAGCGACCAGCTCGAGTAGTTGCGGTTGCCGATGACCAGGGTGCGGTTCATGCTGCGGCGCTCGCTGCGTAGCGCGACTACTGCATCTTCTGATCAGGCCCCGCCGGGCCGCCGGCGGCGGCGCGATACACGGGCTCGATCTCCTTCAGGTTCTCGCCGAACATCGTGCGGTATTCGCCGGCGTAGTAGCTGGCGGCCTGATCGGCCGTCTGCGCCGGCGCGTCGCTGCGCGTCAGCCAGGCAAAGGCGTTGTAGCGGGCGGTGGCGTACATCATCACGGCCCGCACCCAGTCCGAGGAGCGATCGGCCCCGATCTCGTTGGCGAGCGTCACGAAGCGATCGGCCGCGTCGAGGAATTCGGCGGGGATCTCGTATTCACGTTGGGCCATCATCATCCTCAGCGGCGGGCGCGCGCACGAAAGCTGCCGAGGCGTGCGCGCACGGTCTGCCCCGCCAGGTATCCCGGTGCCTCAACCTCCATCGAGTGCAGCTGCAGTCCCAGTTCGGGCGGCGGCACGTAAGGCTGAGTGCTGGCGATGCTGTCGCGCTGCATCGAGTCGAGGTTGTCGCGCGACATCATCGGTTCGCCCGGAGCCAGCTCCATCATGATGGCCTGCGCGCGCGCCAGACCGGCCGGCAGCCCGATCACCGGACGCGGCCGCCCGGCAGTGCGGGTGGCGAACTGCACCAGCTCGCGCAGCGTGTAGATCTTCGGTCCGACCAGTTCGTAGCTCCTGCCGAAGGTGGCTGGATTGTCGAGCGCGTTGACGAAGGCGTCGGCGACGTCGTCGATGCAGACCGGCTGGAAGCGCGCGCCGGCGTTTGCGATCGGCAGCACCGGCGCCACCGCGGCCAGCGCGGCGAAGGTGTTTAGGAAGCGGTCCTCGGGTCCGAAGATCACCGAGGGCTGGAAAATGGTCCAGTCGAGTCCGGAGGCGCGCACGGCGGCCTCGCCGTCGCCCTTGCTGCGCTGGTACATCGAGGGGCCCCTGGCATCGGCCCCGAGCGAACTCATGTGCAGCAGGCGCCGCACACCGAGGCGCCGGCACTGCTCGACGACGCGGCGCGGCAGTTCGACATGCGCGCGCGCGAACTCCGGGCCGTAGGGCTGCGCGCGCGATCCCTGCAGGATGCCGACGAGATTGATGACCGCGTCACGCCCGGCGATCAGCCGGGCCAGCACGGCATCGTCGTGCACATCGGCCTCGACCACCTCGATGGTCGGCAGGGTGATCAGGTGGCCGGCGCGGGCGCGGCGGCGGACCGGCACCGTGACGCGCAGGCCGCGGTCGATCAACCGGTTGACGATATGGCGGCCGACGAAGCCGGCGCCGCCGATGACGACGATGTTCGAGTGCTGCACGGGCGCTGCTTTGGGGTCCGAAGGAGAAGCGATTCTATTCCGCGCGCCGTGCGACGACCGTGACCGCGATGGTCGTGCCGGGCGGGCGCCGGCTCAGGGCAGCTCGGTGGTGCCGGCCGCCTTGGGCGCGATGGTGCCGAGCCGCTGCTTGAGCGACTGCTCCCGGTTCTCGAACAGCGCCGCGTAGTACACGGTATTGGACATCACCTTCTTGACGTAGTCGCGCGTCTCGTTGAAAGGGATCGTCTCGGCGAAGATCGCTCCCTCCACCGGGCGCTTCAGCGAGGCCCGCCAGGCGCGCGGCCGTCCCGGCCCGGCGTTGTAGGCGGCGGTGGCGAGCATCGGGATGCCGTCGAGGTCGTCGAGCACCAGCTTCAGGTAGGCCGTGCCGAGCTGCAGGTTGAGGTCGAGTTCGTTGACGCGGGACGGCGAGAAATTGGCGACGTTGATCTTGCGCGCGACATAGCGCGCCGTGGCCGGCATCAGCTGCATCAGGCCGGAGGCGCCGACATGCGAGCGTGCGTCCATGATGAAGCGCGACTCCTGCCGGATCAGGCCGTAGACCCAGGTCTCGTCGAGCCCGAGCGGCACCGCATGCTGCGCCATGGCGTCGCGGAAAGGCGCCGGAAAGCGCTGCGTGAAGTCGAACTCCGTCCGGGTGCGGTCGGAAGTGTTGATCATGCGGTCGAGCAGCGCCTGCGTGCGCGCGTACTCGGCCACCGCCAGCAACTGGCGGTCGCTCATGCCGCGCAGCTGCCAGTTCCATTCGCGGTTGCCTTCGACGCGCATGCCGAGTTCGTAGAACTTCCGGGCGCGCGCGAAGCCGGCGTTGTCGCCCATTGCGGCAATCTCGGCCGCGCTGGCGGCGGGTGCCGGTGGCGGCAGCACGATCGGCTGGCCGAGTTCCTCGGCCGCGAGCTTGCCGTAGAAATTGAACTGCTGCGCGATGCGTGCGTAGTGATCCTGCGCTTCGGCCGGCCGGCCGGTTGCCTGCAGGGCGCGCCCGTACCAGTAGGTCCACGCCGGATCGGCGCGCAGCGCTGCCGGCATGCGGTCGATGGCCGACTTCACGCTGGCCCAGTCGCCGGCACGCAGCGCGGCACGGACCTGCCACTCGAGCACTTCGTCGAAGCGCACGGCGTCGGGGCCGACGCCGACCCGCTCGCCGCCACGGCGGTACCAGTCGCTCGCTTCCGGCGCCAGCCGCAGCGCTGCCATGTGGCCGATTCGGCCCCACACGATGCCGCGCTGCTCGGGCGTCAGGTGCAGATTGAGCGAGCTGGCAGCCTCCGCCGCATCGGACGGACTGTCACGCGCCAGTCGAACGATGGCGACGATCGCCAGTTCGCGCTGGATCTGGCTCAGTCGCCGCTCGTGCGCGACCAGGAACGCCGCCGGGCGGTCGATCGCCTGCGCCAGCAGTTTCTGGTCGAC
>JALORV010000442.1 GCA_025458735.1 Burkholderiaceae bacterium
CGGCGCAGGATCGGCGACAGGTAGGCGTCGACCACCGTGGTGTCGCCGCGCGCGACGAACTTGAGCAGCGGACTCGCCTGGTGCGAGACCGAGACCTGCTGGAAGCCGACCTCGCGCGCGATGCGCTCGGCCGCCTGCTCGTGCGCCGTGTAGCGGTAGCCGTGCATCAGCACGATCGCGCAGCTGCGCAGGCCCGCTGCGACGGCCGCCTGCAGTCCGGCCCGCAGCCGCGCCTCGTCGAGCGGCTGCAGCACATCACCATGGGCGCCGATGCGCTCGTCGGCCTCGATCACCCGCGCATACAGCAGTTCCGGCAGCACGATGTGCCGATCGAACAGCCGCGGCCGGTTCTGGTAGGCGATGCGCAGCGCGTCGCGGAAGCCCCGCGTGACCACCAGCACGGTCGGTTCGCCCTTGCGTTCGAGCAAGCAGATGCCGGATGCCGGCAACCGCCGCATCGCGGTACTGCTCCGGGTTGTCCGACAGCAGCTTGTGGGTGACCAGCGAACCGTCGGGCCGGCGCGCGACGATGTCGGTGAACGTGCCGCCGCGGTCGATCCAGAACTCCCAGGCTGATTGCATCTCGCGCGTCGCTCCACAGTGGACCAGTCCCGGCGGGCCGGACGGTCGGGGCGGGTATCCTAGCCGCCGCCGTGCAGGCCGGCTAACCTAGCGAACTTTCCCGTCCGCACACCCCACCCAACACGCCACCGAGGAACCCATGAAGCGACGCCACCTGCTGCTCAGCGCAGCTGCCACCCTGTGCCTTGCCCTGCCCGCGGCCGCCCAGACCAAGTGGGACCTGCCGGCCGGCTATCCCGCAGGCAATCCGCACACGCAGAACCTCAACCAGTTCGCGGCGGACATCGCCAAGGCGACCGGCGGCAAGCTCGCCATCACCGTGCATCCGGGCGGCGCGCTGTTCAAGGCGCCGGAGATCAAGCGCGCCGTGCAGACCGGCCAGGCGCAGGTGGGCGAAGTGCTGATGAGCCTGCTGGAGAACGAGAATCCGGTGTTCGGTGCCGACGCCATTCCGTTCGTCGCCACCGGTTTCGATGCGTCGTGGAAGCTGTGGCAGGCGCAGCGCCCGGTAGTCGAGAAGATCCTCGCGGCGCAGGGCATCAAGGTGCTGTACGCGGTGGCCTGGCCGCCGCAGGGCATCTACACCAAGAAGCAGCTGAACTCGACCGCCGACATGAAGGGCCTGAAGTGGCGTGCCTACAACCCGGCGACGACGCGCATCGCCGCCATGGTCGGCGCGCAGCCGCTGACGATCCAGGCCGCGGAGCTGTCGCAGGCGCTCGCCACCGGCGTGGTGGACTCGTTCATGTCGTCGGGCGCCACCGGGGTCGACTCCAAGGTCTGGGAGAGCCTGAGCCACTTCGCCACCGCCGACGCCTGGCTGCCGAAGAACATGGTGATCGTCAACCAGAAGGAATTCGACAAGCTCGACAAGGCCACGCAGGACGCCGTGCTGGCGGCGGCCAGCGCAGCCGAGGAGCGCGGCTGGAAGCGCATGCGCGAGTACACCGGCGAGTCGCTCAACACCCTGAAGTCGAACAAGATGGTCGTGTACGAGCCGAACCCGGCGTTCAAGGCCGAGCTGACCAAGCTCGGCGACACGATGCTGACCGAGTGGCTGGCCAAGGCGGGCGCCGACGGCCAGGCCATCATCACGCAGTTCCGCAAGTAGAGGCTGACGGAGGCCGCTTCCCGGCGGCCTCCGCCGCGGCCACGGGCGCTGGCGGCCAGCCTGCAGGACCGGCGCCCCGACCTGCGTCATCGCGCTGAGCAACATTCCGTTGCGCTCCTTCCTCGATCCACTGTTCCGGCTGCTCGGCGGCCTGGGCGCGCTGTTCATCCTGGCGACGCTGGTGATCGAGGTCGTCAACATCGCCGGGCGACAGCTCGGCTTCCCGATGGCGGGCATGGATGCCTATGCCGGCTACACGCTGGCAGCGGGCTCGTTCCTCGCCATGGGCTATGCGCTGCGCAGCGGTGACCACATCCGCGTCACGCTGATCCTGCAGCGCCTGACGGGCCGCACGCGCTGGTGGATGGAGGTGCTGTGCCTCGTCATCGCGACGCTGCTGTCGTCCTACTTCGCCTGGTTCGCCGGGCGGCTGGTGTGGGGCTCGTACGCCTTTCACGACGTGCTGCGTTTCCGCACGCTGCCGCCGACCCCTGACGAAGCGGCAAACGTCGAGTAATGGGCACCCTCACCGCCCTGCTGCTGATCGTCGCGCTGTTCGTGATCCTCGGCGCTGGCGTCTGGATCGGCATTGCCGTGCTGGGCGTCGCCTGGCTCGGCATGGAGCTTTTCACCACGCGCCCCGGTGGCGACGCGCTGGCGCTGACGGTGTGGGGGTCGCTCTCGAGCTGGACGCTGACCGCGTTGCCGCTGTTCATCTGGATGGGCGAGATCCTGCTGAAGTCGCGCCTGTCCGAGGGCATGTTCCGCGGGCTGGCGCCGTGGCTGCAGTGGCTGCCGGGCCGGCTGCTGCACACCAATATCATCGGCTGCACGATCTTCGCCGCGGTTTCGGGATCCTCGGCTGCGACCTGCGCGACGGTCGGCAAGATCACGTTGCCCGAGCTGGCGAAACGCGGCTACCCGGAGCAGATCGCAATCGGCTCGCTGGCGGGCGCCGGCACGCTGGGCCTGCTGATCCCGCCATCGATCATCATGATCGTCTACGGCGTGGCCGCCGACGTGTCGATCGGCAAGCTGTTCATCGCCGGAGTGATCCCCGGCCTGATGCTGGCGGCGCTGTTCATGGGCTACACGATGCTGTGGGCCTGGCGCCATCCGGACCAGGTGCCGCCGGCCGACATCCGGATGAGCCTGTCGCAGAAGCTCTCCGAGTCGCGCCACCTGATCCCGGTGATGCTGCTGATCGTCGTGGTGCTCGGCTCGATCTACCTTGGCATCGCCACCGCCACCGAGGCCGCCGCGCTCGGCGTGGTCGGCGCGCTGATCCTGTCGGCGGCGCAGCGCACGCTGACCTGGGTCACGTTCCGTGACTCCCTGATGGCCGCCACGCGCCTGTACTGCATGATCGCGCTGATCCTCGCCGGCTCGGCCTTCCTCTCGCTGTCGATGGGTTTTATCGGCCTGCCGCGCCAGCTGGCGGAGACGATCAGTGCGCTGCAGCTGTCGCCCTTCGGGCTGATCATGCTGCTGATGGTCTTCTTCATCGTGCTCGGCTGCTTCCTTGACGGCATCTCGATGGTGGTGCTCACGATGGCCGTGCTGCTGCCGACCCTGCAGCTGGCGCAGATCGACCTGCTGTGGTTCGGGGTCTTCATCGTCATCGTGGTCGAGATGGCGCAGATCACGCCACCGGTCGGCTTCAACCTGTTCGTGCTGCAGGGCATGACGAAGCACCAGATCAACACCATCGCGCTCGCGGCC
>JALORV010000051.1 GCA_025458735.1 Burkholderiaceae bacterium
GATGCCGCGGTGCAGGCGGTCTACCTGGGGCGGGACACATGACGCTGCTGGTGGTGGACCGGCTCGGTGCCTGGTACGGCGATGCGCAGGTCGTGCACGAAGCCTCGCTGACGGTGGCGGCCGGCGAAGTGGTCGCGCTGATCGGCCGCAACGGTGCCGGCAAGAGTTCACTGCTGCGCGCGATCATGGGCCTGATGCCGCGCAGCGCCGGGACGCTGCAGCTGGGCGGCGCGCGCATCGAGCACCTGCCCGCTTACCGGCGCGCTCGACTGGGGCTCGGCTACGTGCCGGAGGACCGCCGCATCTTCACCGACCTGACGGTGCGCGAGAACCTCGAGTTCGTCGCGCAGCCTCGTCCGGGCGGCTTCGACACCGCCGAACTGCTGCGGATCTTTCCCAACCTGGCCGCGATGCTCGACCGTCCGGCCGGCGCCATGAGCGGTGGCGAGCAGCAGATGCTCGCAGTGGCGCGCACGCTGGCGGCGAATCCGCGCGTGGTGCTGCTCGACGAGCCGTCCGAAGGCATCGCCCCGCTGGTGGTGGCACGCATGAAGTCCGCGGTCGAGGCGATGCGCGAGCGCGGCGTGGCCACGCTGCTGTCGGAGCAGAACCTCGCGTTCGTTGCCGGGCTGGCCGACCGCGCGGTACTGATCGAGCAGGGCCAGCTGGTGGGCGAGGCCGGCCGCGACGACATCGCTGGCCCGGGCGCATCGGTGCGCCGCGTGCTCGGCCTCGGCTAGCCGCCGTTGCGGGACGCCCCCTACAATGCCCGGCATGATCATCCAGTCGATGCTCGACACCGACCTGTACAAGTTCACGATGATGCAGGTCGTGCTGCACCATTTTCCGGGTGCGCATGTCGAGTACCGCTTCAACTGCCGCAACCCGGGCGTGGACCTTGGTCCCTACGTGGACGAGATCCGCGAGGAGGTTGCCGCGCTGTGCCTGCTGCGCTTCCGCGAGAGCGAGCTGGAAGTGCTGCGCGCGATGCGCTTCATCAAGAGCGACTTCGTCGACTTCCTGGGGCTGTTCCAGCTCAACATGAAGTCGATCCGCATCGAGCGCAGCGCCGAGGTGAGCGGCGGGCTGTCGATCGTGATCAAGGGTCCCTGGCTGCACACGATCCTGTTCGAGATCCCGGTGCTGGCGATCGTCAACGAGGTGTACTTCCGCAACACCCGTCCGCAGCCGGATTTCGCCGAAGGCCGGCGCCGGCTGCGCGCCAAGATCGCGCTGGTGCGCGACAACCCGGCGCTGGCGGGCTGCCGCATCGCCGACTACGGCGCCGCCCGGCACGGGCTGACGCCGCTGGGCACGATGGCGCACGAGTACCTGCAGGCCTGTCAGGCGCTGGGGCCGCGGCTGCGCGACTCGCAGACCTTCGGCTTCGAGATGTGGGCGCGCGAGTATCGCGGCGACCTTGGCATCGCACTGTCGGACGTCTACGGCATGGACGCCTTCCTGCGCGACTTCGACATGTACTTCTGCAAGCTGTTCGACGGCGCGCGTCACGACTCCGGCGATCCGATCGTCTGGGGCGAGCGGCTGATCGAGCACTACGAGCGCAACCGCGTCGATCCGCGCACCAAGACGCTGGTGTTCTCGGACTCGCTCGACTTCCCGCGCGTGATCGAGCTCTACACGCGGTTCAAGGATCGCGCCCGCATCGCATTCGGCGTCGGCACCAACCTCACCAACGATCTCGGCTACACGCCGCTGCAGATCGTCATCAAGATGGTCCGCTGCAACGGGCAACCGGTGGCCAAGCTGTCGGACTCGCCCGAGAAGAACCTGTGCGACGACACCGCCTACCTCGCCTATCTGCGCCAGGTGTTCGAGATCAAGGCGCCGGAGGTGCCCGCACCGGCCGTCGCGGCGGCCGTCGTCCAGTGAAGCTCGCCCGCTTTCCGCGCGTGCGGCTGACGCAGGCGCCGACGCCGCTGGAGCCGATGCCCGCGCTCAGCCGCCTGCTCGGCGGGCCGAAGCTGTGGATCAAGCGCGACGACTGCACCGGGCTTGCCACCGGCGGCAACAAGACCCGCAAGCTCGAATACCTGATCGGCGAGGCGCTCGCGCTCAAGGCCGACGTGGTGATCACGCAGGGCGCGACGCAGTCGAACCACGCGCGGCAGACGGCCGCCGCCGCGGCACGCGTCGGGCTGGGCTGCGAGATCCTGCTCGAGGACCGCACCGGTTCGCTCGAGGCGGACTACCGGATCTCCGGCAACGTGCTGCTTGATCGCCTGTTCGGCGCCACGCTGCAGCACCGGCCGGGCGGCACTGACATGGATGCCGCCATGGCGGCGCGGGCCGACGAGCTGCGCGCGCAGGGTCGGCGACCGTACGTGATTCCGGGAGGTGGCTCGAACCCGGTCGGCGCACTCGGCTACGTGACCGCTGCGCTCGAGCTGGTCGAGCAGGCCAACGTTGCCGGGCTCGACATCGATCTGCTGGTGACCGCCACCGGCAGCACCGGCACGCAGGCCGGGTTGCTGGCGGGGCTCGAAGGATGCCGCAGCGGCATCCCGGTGCTCGGCATCTGCGTGCGATCGCCGAGGCTCGTGCAGGAGGACAAGGTCCATGCACTGGCGCAGCGCACCGCTGAGCTGCTCGGTACGCCGGGCGCCGTGGCACGCGAGCGCGTGGTTGCCAACGACGCATACGTCGGGGGCGGCTACGGGGTCCCGACCGAGGGCATGATGGAGGCGCTGGAACTGGTCGCGCGCACCGAAGGCATCGTGCTCGACCCGGTGTACTCGGGCAAGGCGATGGCCGGGCTGATCGACCTGGTCCGGCGCGGGCACTTCGCATCACACCAGAACATCGTGTTCCTGCACACCGGCGGCGCGGTCGGATTGTTCGGCTACGTGCACGCCTTCGCGCCGCGGCTCGGACTGGCCTGAGCCGCGGCCACCGATCGATCGCGCGATGCTCGGCGTCATTGGCGGCATGGGGCCGCTCGCTACGGCGGACTTCTACCGCAAGCTGATCGACGCGACGCCGGCAACCTCCGACGAGCAGCACATTCCGACGTTGATCCACTCGGTGCCGCAGTTGCCGTCGCGGCCGGCGGCGATCCTGCGCGGCGGCGCCTCGCCGCTGCCCGAGCTGCTGTCGGCCCGCGACCGCCTGCTGGCCGCCGGCGCCACCCTGCTCGCGATGCCCTGCAACACCGCGCACCACTGGCATGCCGAACTGGCGCGCGGAGCCGGCGTCGGCTTTCCACACATTGCCGACGCGGTGGCTGCCGAACTGCCCCCGGCGCCCGTGACCGTCGGCATCATTGCGACCGCGGCCACGCTGGCAGCCGGCATCTACAGCGCGCGGCTCGACCCCGCGATCCGGTGGCTGGCGCCGGCCGCCGATGAATTCGCGATGGCGGTGCAGCCGGTCATCGATGCCGTCAAGCGCAACGATGCGGTCGCGGGCGGCCGCGGCATCGAGCCCGTCGTGGCCGGATTGCTCGCGCGAGGCGCCGAGTGCGTCGTGCTGGCGTGCACCGAACTGCCGGTGGCGCTGGACGCCGTGGACGCGCCGCTGCGCAGCCGCTGCATCGACTCGACCGCCGCGCTGGCGCGCACTTGCGTGCGGCTGTGGCGTGCGCGCGGTCCGACCCAGACTTCGCCAGCCGATCCGACCCCGAACCTATAATCGCGCGCCATGCCCAGACTCAGTCGCCGTGCCGATGCTCTCGGCACCGAAAATGCCTTCGTCGTCCTGGCCGAGGTCAACCGCCTGATCCGCGGCGGTGCCGACATCGTCTCCTTCTGCATCGGCCAGCCGGACTTTCCGACGCCGGTGCACGTGCAGGATGCGGCGGTCGCCGCCGTGCGCGATGGCCGGCATGGCTACACGCCCTCGGCCGGCATCGACGAACTGCGGGCGGCGGCGGCCCGGTCGATGGGTGCGCTGCGCGGCATCGCGATCGAGCCGGACGAAGTCGTCGTCGGCGCCGGCGCCAAGCCCTTCATCGGCTATGCGATCGCCTCGGTCACCGACTACGGCGTCGGCGATGAAGTCATATTCCCGGTGCCGGGCTTCCCGATCTACGAATCCCAGATCGTCGCCAACGGCGCGGTGCCGGTCGGCCTGCCGCTGCGCGAGTCGCGCGGTTTCGCCTTCGATCCGGCCGAACTCGCCGCCAGGATCGGTCCGAAGACGCGGATGCTGATCCTCAACACGCCGCACAACCCGACCGGCGGACTGCTGTCCCGCCGCGACCTGGAGGCGATCGCCGAAGTGCTGCGCGCGCATCCCGACATCTGGGTCTACGCCGACGAGATCTACAGCAAGCTGGTCTACGACGGCGAGTTCGTCTCGATCGCCGCGCTGCCCGGCATGCGCGAGCGCACCATCATTTCCGACGGTGCCTCCAAGACCTATGCAATGACCGGCTGGCGCATCGGCTTCACCGCGAACAAGGCGCTGGCGCCGGTGTTCACGCGCTGGATCACCAACACCGAGTCCTGCGCCTCGCAGATCAGCCAGTGGGCCGCGCTGCAGGCACTCACCGGCCCGCAGGACGAGGCCGACCGGATGAAGGCGCGCTTTCACGCGCGGCGCGACCTCATCGTGCGCCGCCTCAATGCTGTGCCGGGCTTTCGCTGTGCCGTGCCCGGCGGCGCCTTTTACGCGTGGCCGAACGTCACCGAAGCCTGCGCGCTGATCGGCGCCCGCGACTCCGAGGAACTGCGCCGCCGCCTGCTGCTGGAGGCCGGCGTGGCGGTGCTGGCCGACATCCATTTCGGCCCGCGGGTCGAAGGCGACGGGCAGCACATCCGCTTTTCCTACGCGACTGGCGAAGCCGCGATCGAACAGGGCGTCGATCGCATCGACGCATTCATGCGAAAGGCGATGCGATGAGCGACGGCACAGATCATGCAGCGCATCCGCAGCGCGCAGAAGCGCGGTGCGCCCGGCTCGGCCGACCAGTCGGCCATCGATGACTATCTGTCACGGCATCCGGCGGGGCCCCAGCCGGCGCCCTACAACGATGTCGGCGCCAAGTTCCGCACGATGGCGGAGCGCATGGCGAGCACGGTCGACTCAGTGGCAACCATGGTCGATGCGCCGGCGGCGGTCGCGCGCTACCTCGCCGCCCAGTCGATCGCGCCGCGCGCAGTCGCGTGGTCTACGCTGCACGAGTTGCCGTGGGCCGCAGCCGGCCTGCAGGTCGAGTTCCGCGCGCCGCGGCGCGACGAGTCGGCCGGATCCGATCTGGTCGGCATCACCGGCGCCTACTGCGGCATCGCCGAGACCGGCACGCTGGTGCTGCTGTCGAGCGCCGGGTCGCCCGCCTCGACGCACCTGCTGCCGGAAACGCACATCGCGGTCCTGTCTGCCGACCGCATCGTGCCGACCATGGAAGATGTGTTCGCGCTGATGCGCCGCGAGCGCGGCGGGGCGGCCGCCATGATGCCGCGTGCCGTCAACATGGTGTCCGGGCCGTCGCGCACCGGCGACATCGAGCAGACCATCGTGCTCGGGGCGCACGGACCGTACCGCGTGCACATCATCATTGCGACAGGCGCATGAAGCCCCGCGCCCGCTTGCAGGCGTTGCAGCCGCGGCGCCCGGTGCAGAGGCTGGTCCGGTGACCCTGCTCCGGCTGATCTCCGCGGTCGCTGCGCTGTATGTCTTCTGGCTGCTGCTGTCGGGCTACTACACGCCGTTCCTGATGGCCGCCGGCTTCGGCTGCGTGCTCGCCGTCGTCTGGTTCGCGCGGCGCATGGACGTGATCGACGCGGAAGGACACCCGGTGCAGCTCGGCTGGCGCATCGTCATCTACTGGGCCTGGCTGTCGAAGGAGATCGTGAAGTCGGCGTGGGACGTCAGCCGGATCATCGTCGATCCCCGCCTGCCGATCAGCCCGACGCTGGTGACGCTGCGGCCCAGCCAGAAAACGTCAGTGGGCCTGGTCGTGCATGCCAATTCGATCACGCTGACCCCGGGCACCATCGCGATCGAGGCGCGGCCCAATGAATTTCTGGTGCATTCGCTGACGCGCGCCGGTGCCGAGGCGACCGTCGCCGGCGACATGGACCGGCGCGTGTCCGCCTGCGAGGGCCGCGACTGATGTACGTCGCCGTCGCCGTCGCCCTGCTGGTCACGCTGTCGCTGGCCATCGTACGCGCCGCGCTCGGACCGACCGTATTCGACCGTGCGCAGGCGGCCAACACCGTCGGCACCTGTGCCCTGATCCTGCTCGCGCTGATCGGATTCCTGACCGGCCGGCCCGAGTTCCTCGACCTGGCCATCGTCTACGGGCTGCTCAACGTCATCGGCACCATTGCGGTGCTCAAATTCTTCCGGCGCGGCAACCTGGGCTCGGAGAGCGAGGATTCGCCGTGAGCGGCGGGCTGACGCTGCTGCTGGACGTGCTGAGCTGGATCAGCCTGACGGCCGGCGGTGTGTTCTGCATCGTCGGCGCCGTCGGCATGCTGCGCATGCCGGACTTCTACACGCGCCTGCATGCGGCCAGCGTCATCGAGACGCTCGGCGGCGGCCTGATCCTGTTCGGACTGCTGCTGCAGGCCGGCTGGTCGCTGGTGGCGGTCAAGCTGGTGATGATCGGGCTGCTGGTGTTCTTCGCCAGCCCGACCGCCACCCATGCACTGGCCAAGGCGGCGATGGAGCGCGGCCTGCGGCCGCTGCTCGCCGAGACGGAGAACGACGCATCGAAACCCTGATCATCAACGTGCTGCTGGTGCTGATGGCGGTGACGGTGGTCGTGCTGGCCCGCAACCGCAACCTGTTCGCCGTCATCGTGCTGTCCGGCCTCTACAGCTTCCTGATGGCCACCGTGCTGGTGGCCCTCGACGCCGTCGACGTCGCGATGACCGAGGCCTCGGTCGGCGCCGGCGTGTCGACCGTGCTGCTGCTCGGCGCGCTGCATCTTTGCCGCAGCGAGGAGGCGAGGGCGCCGCAGCAGGCCTGGCTGCCGCTCGCGGTGTCGGTGGCCTGCGGGCTGCTGCTGGTCTACGGCTCGCTCGGACTGCCGGCCTTCTCGGATCCGGCGGCGCCGATCCACACGCATGTGGTGCCGCGCTACCTGCAGCAGGGGCTGCAGGAGACGGGCGTGCCGAACGTCGTCACCGCCGTGCTGGCGAGCTACCGTGGCTACGACACGCTGGGCGAGACCACGGTGGTGTTCACCGCCGGCGCGGGCGTGGTGGCCCTGCTGCGGCGCCGGCGCAAGCGCAAGGAGGCCGTCCGGTGAAACGCGATCTCGTGCTGCGCGTGGTGGCCAAGGTATTCCTGCCGTTCATCCTGCTGTTCGCGCTCTATGTGCAGTTCCACGGCGACTTCGGTCCGGGCGGCGGCTTCCAGGCCGGCGTGATCGTCGCGGCGGCAGTGATCTTTTACGCGCTCATCTACGGCCTGGACAACGCGCGTCGCGTCGTGCCGGAGGGCCTGGTCGAGCGGATGATGGCGGCCGGCGTGCTGATCTATGCCGGCGTCGGCCTGATCGGCCTGCTCGCAGGCGGCAACTTCCTCGACTACTTCGTGCTCGACCGCGACCCGGTCGCGGGCCAGCATCGCGGCATCTTCTGGGTCGAGGTCGGCGTGGCCGTCACGGTCTCGGGCGTGATGCTGAAGATCTTCTACATGTTCGCCGACCGCGGCAACATCGACTGAGCGCGATGGCGAGCCATTTTTCCTACGCGGTGACGGTGTTCCTGATGATCGCCGGGCTCTACATCGTCATCGCCCGCGGCAACCTGATCAAGAAGCTGGTCGGCCTCGGCATCTTCCAGACTTCCGTGTATCTGCTGTACATCGCGCCCGGCAAGCTGATCGGCGGCACCGCGCCGATCCTGAGCGAATCGTTCAAGGTCTACTCGAACCCGCTGCCGCACGTGCTGATCCTGACCGCGATCGTGGTCGGCGTCGCGACGCTGGCGCTCGGCCTCGCGCTGGTGGTGCGCATCCGCGAGGCCTACGACAGCATCGAGGAAGACGACATCCTCGCCGCCGACCGCGCGCTGCCGGACGCCGACGGCTGATGGACATCGGCGCCCACCTGCCTGCGCTGCAGGTGATCGTTCCCCTTGTTGCCGCGCCGCTCACCGTGCTGCTGCGCGAGCGGCGCCTCGCCTTCGCGCTGGTGCTGGCGGCGGCGTGGACCTCGTTCGCCATCGCCATCGCCCTGGCACTGCAGGTGGCCGAGGCGGGCACGTTGTCCTACCACATCGGCAGCTGGGCGCCGCCCTGGGGCATCGAGTACCGCGTCGACCGCCTGTCGTCGTTCATGCTGGTGCTGGTCACCGGCATCGCCGCGGTCGTGATGCCCTACAGCTGGGCCAGCGTGCAGCGCGAGCTGCCGGCGGAGCAGCAGTACCTTTTTTACACGATGTATTCGCTGTGCCTGGCCGGCCTGCTCGGCATCGTCATCACGGGCGATGCCTTCAACATCTTCGTCTTCCTCGAGATCTCTTCGCTGTCGACCTACGTGCTGATCGCGCTGGGGCGCGACCGGCGCGCGCTGCTGGCCGCCTACCAGTACCTGATCATGGGCACGATTGGCGCCACCTTCATCGTCATCGGCATCGGCCTGCTGTACCTGCAGACCGGCACGCTGAACCTGATCGACATGGGGCAGCGGCTGCAGGGGCTGGCCGGCCACCGCCCGGTGCTGGCGGCGCTGGCCTTCCTGACGGTCGGCCTGTCGCTGAAGCTGGCGCTGTTCCCGCTGCACCAGTGGCTGCCGAACGCCTATGCCTATGCGCCGTCGGCGGTGTCGTCGCTGCTGGCCGCCACCGCTACCAAGGTGGCGCTGTACGCGCTGCTGCGCTTTTACTTCACCGTGTTCGGGGAAAGCGCCGTGTTCCAGCAGCTGCCGATGGAGGAGCTGATGCTGGCGCTGGCGCTGGCGGCGATGTTCATCGCCTCGGCGGTGGCCTGCTTCCAGACCGACCTCAAGCGCCTGTTTGCCTATTCCAGCGTGGCGCAGATCGGCTACATCGTGCTTGGCCTGTCGTTCGACTCGCTGGCGGGGCTGACCGGCACCCTCGTGCACCTGGCCAATCACGCCGTCACGAAGGGCGGCATCTTCCTGCTGCTCGGCGGCGTCGCCGCCACGGTTGGCGGGGTCTCGCTGGCCCGGGTGCAGGGCCTCGGGCGCGTGATGCCGCTGACCAGCTTCGGCATCGTCGTCGGCGGACTGTCGCTGATCGGCGTGCCGGGGACTGCCGGCTTCATCAGCAAGTGGTACCTGATCGTCGCGGCGCTCGAGCGGCAGCAGTGGTGGCTGGTGTTCCTGATCGTGATCTCGTCGCTGATCTCGGTCGTCTATGTCGGCCGCTTCGTCGAGGCCGCCTATTTCCGCCCGCCGCCGGGCGAGGTCGCCGAGCGCCGCGAGGCGCCGCTGTCGATGCTGCTGCCGGCGGCGGTGCTGGTGGCGGCCACCGTCGCCTTCGGCATCGCGACCTCGACGACGCTCGGCGCGGCCTCGGCGGCGGCCGCCCAGCTGCTCGGCGGAGCGCACTGATGGGGGCGACGGCGGGCGAGTTGCAGGGGCTGGTGGCGGCCGCGCTCGTCGTGCCGCTGGCCGGCGCCATGCTGATCGCGGCCTGCCGCCGCCTGCCGAACCTGCGCGAGGCCGCCACGCTGCTGACCGCGCTGGCGCTGGCGGGCTGCGTGCTGGCGCTGCTGGCGCCTGTCCTGGCGGGCGCGCGGCCGCGGCTTGCGGTGATCGAAGTGCTGCCCGGCCTGCCGCTCGCCTTTGCCATCGAACCACTCGGCCTGCTGTTCGCGCTGGTCGCCTCGCTGCTGTGGATCGTCAACTCGCTTTATTCGATCGGCTACCTGCGCGGCAACGGCGAGTCGCACCAGACCCGCTTCTACGTCTGCTTCGCGCTGGCGCTGGCGGCCACGATCGGCATCGCCTTCGCCGCCAATGTGTTCACGCTGTTCGTCTACTACGAGGTACTGACGCTGGTCACCTATCCGCTGGTGACGCACCACGGCACGCCGGAGGCACGGCGCGGCGGGCGTGTCTACCTCGGCCTGCTGCTGGGAACCTCGACCGTGTTCCTGCTGCCGGCCCTGGTGGCCACCTGGCAGGTGGCGGGCACCACCGAGTTCACGGTCGGCGGCATCCTCGCCGGCAGGATCTCGCCCTGGGCCTGCGCCGGCCTGCTTGCGCTCTACATGTTCGGTATCGGCAAGGCGGCCCTGATGCCGGTGCATCGCTGGCTGCCGGCTGCGATGGTCGCGCCGACCCCGGTATCGGCGCTGCTGCACGCGGTGGCGGTCGTCAAGGCCGGCGTGTTCAGCGTGGTCAAGGTGATCGTCTATGTGTTCGGCATCGACCTGCTGGCGGCAGGTGGCGCTGCCGACTGGCTGATCGCGGTCGCCGGCTTCACCATCCTCGCGGCCTCGGTCGTCGCGCTGCGCGCCGACAACCTGAAGCGGCGGCTCGCGTACTCGACCGTCAGCCAGCTGTCGTACGTGGTGCTGGCGGCCGCCGTGCTGGCGCCGCTGTCGGTGATCGGCGCGGTGCTGCACATCGCTGCGCACGCGCTCGGCAAGATCACGCTGTTCTTCGCCGCCGGTGCCATCTACACGGCAGCCCACAAGACCGAGGTCAGCCAGCTCGACGGCATCGGCCGCCGGATGCCATGGACCCTCGGTGCCTTCGCCATCGGCGCGCTGTCGATGATCGGGCTGCCACCGGCGGCCGGCTTCATCAGCAAGTGGTACATGCTGTCCGGCGCGATGGCCGCCTCGCAGTGGGCGGCAGTGGCGGTGATCGTCGCCAGCAC
>JALORV010000052.1 GCA_025458735.1 Burkholderiaceae bacterium
GTGCGGATCACCCGCGCGAGGTGCGTGCGGTCGCGCACCTGCACCTTGAAGTGGATCAGCGCCACCTGGGCGTCCTCGTCGTCCACATGCACGTTGAGGATGTTCGACTCGGCCTCGGCGATGGCCACGGCGATGCGGCCCAGCACTCCGCGCTCGTTGCCGGCGCTGACATCCAGCCCCACCGTGAAGTGGGTGGCCGGATCGCGCGCCCACTGCAGCTCGATCCAGCGGTCCGGGTCGGCCCGCCGGGCGCGCAGCGCATGCACGCAATCGGCCTGGTGCACGGCCAGGCCCTGGCCCTTGCGGATGTGGCCGACGATCGCGTCGCCGGGAATCGGGTGGCAGCAGTTGGCCATCTGCACCGCCATGCCTTCGGTGCCCCGCACGACCACGGGCACTGCCGTCGGCAGCGACGCCGCGCCGGCGGCGGACTCGCCGGCGACTTCCGAGCCGGCGGCGAGCGCCAGTTGCCGTGCCACCACCGCGGCCAGGCGCCGGCCGAGGCCGATGTCGGCGTACAGCGCCGCGCGTGACTCGATCTCGGCCTGGCGGATCACGTCGTCCCACTGGGCCTCGGTGACGGTGCCGAGCGACAGGTTGAACTGACGCGCCGCCTGCGCGAGCAGGCGCTCGCCGAGCTCGGCCGACTCGTCGAACTTCATCGTGCGCAGGAAATGGCGGATTTCCGAGCGCGCCTTGCCGGTGCGCACGAACGACAGCCACGCCGGATTCGGCCGCGCCACCGGGCCGGTGACGATCTCGACCATGTCGCCGTTGCGCAGCGCCGTGCGCAGCGGCTGGATCTCGCCGTTGATGCGGGCGGCCACGGTCTTGTTGCCGACATCGGTGTGGATGCCGTAGGCGAAGTCCACCGCCGTGGCGCCGCGCGGCAGCGAGACGATCTTGCCCTTCGGCGTGAAGACGTAGACCTTGTCGGGGAACAGGTCGACCTTGATGTGCTCGAGGAACTCGCCGGAGTCGCCGGTGTGGCGCTGGATCTCGAGCAGCGACTGCAGCCACTGGTGGGTGCGCGACTGCAGCTCCGAGAGATTCGAGTCGTCGTCCTTGTACAGCCAGTGGGCGGCGACGCCGCTTTCGGCGACGTGGTGCATCTCTTTCGTGCGGATCTGGAACTCGACCGGTGTCCCGTAGGGGCCGATCAGCGTCGTGTGCAGCGACTGGTAGCCGTTGACCTTCGGAATGGCGATGTAGTCCTTGAACTTGCCCGGCACGGGCTTGTACAGGCTGTGCAGCGCGCCGAGCGCGAGATAGCACTCCGGCACCTTGTCCACGACGATGCGGAAACCGTAGATGTCCAGCACTTCCGAGAACGACAGGTTCTTTTCCGCCATCTTGCGGTAGATGCCGAACAGCGTCTTTTCCCGGCCGTAGACCTCGGCGCGCAGCTTGTGCTCGGACAATGCCTTGCGCACCGACTGCAGGATCTTCGACAGCAGTTCGCGGCGGTTGCCGCGCGCCGCCAGCACCGCCCGCTGCAGCACGCGATGGCGCAGCGGGTGCAGATGCTGGAAGGCGAGTTCCTCGAGTTCGCGGAAGATGTTGTTCAGCCCCAGCCGGTGCGCGATCGGGGCGTAGATCTCCAGCGTCTCGCGCGCGATGCGGCGGCGCTTCTCGGGCTCGACGGCGTCGAGCGTGCGCATGTTGTGCAGGCGGTCGGCTAGCTTGATCAGCATGACGCGCACGTCGCGCGCCATCGCCAGCAGCATCTTGCGGAAGTTCTCGGCCTGCGCCTGCTCGGTCGAGGAAAACTGCAGCTTGTCGAGCTTCGAGACGCCGTCGACCAGTTCGGCGACGATGGCACCGAATTTCTCCACGAGCTGCTGCTTCGGGATGCCGGAGTCTTCCAGCACGTCGTGCAGCAGTGCGGCCTGGATGGCGGCGCCGTCCAGCCGCCAGTCGGTCAGGATCTCGGCGACCGCCAGCGGGTGGGTGATGTAGGGCGCACCGCTGCGACGGAACTGGCCAAGGTGCGCCTCGTCCGAGAAGCGGAACGCGTCCTTGATCTTCTGCACGTCGGAGGACGGCAGGTACTTTTTTACGCGCTCGGAAAGGGTGGCGACGGTGGCGACGCCATTGGCGGCCGCTTCGGCCGGCTCACTGCGCCAGACGGCCTTTTTCAGCGCCTCGGCGGCGCGCCGTGCAAAGCCGGGCTGCGGTGCCGGTCCGGCAGGGGTGGCGGGATTCTCTGGCTGCATCGTGCTGGCCGGGCGTCTGGGCTGGCGTCACACGATGCGATCCACGGTGCAGTCTCAGGTCGGGACCTTGCGGAGCATCTCGATGCCGACCTTGCTCTGCGCAATTTCGCGCAGCGCGGCGACGGCGGGCTTGTCCTTGGTGTCGATCTTCGGCGTGTGGCCCTGCGCCAGCTGGCGGGCACGGTAGGCGGCAGCCAGCGCAAGCTGGAAGCGGTTGGGAATCTGCTTCAGGCAATCTTCGACGGTGATGCGGGCCATGGGCGCTCTCGAGGGAAACCGGGATGCCCGATTCTAACCGAGGCAGGCATCCGCCCCGCAGCGGCGTGCGTGTGCAGCTCAGCCGATGCCGAGCTGGGCAAAGAGGTCGTGATGCCGCGCTGCCTGGCTGGCATAGCGCAGCCGGGTCGCAGTGACGATTGCGGACAGCTGCGCGAGCGCTGCCGCGAAGTCCTCGTTGATGATGACGTAATCGAACTCCGGCGCATGGGCGATCTCGCTGCCGGCGGCGAGCAGCCGCCGGGTGATCACCGGCGTGCTGTCCTGCCCGCGCTTGTGCAGCCGCGCCTCCAGCGCGTCGATCGAAGGGGGCAGGATGAACACGCCGACCGCGTGCGCGTAGCGCGCCTTGATCTGCCGCGCACCCTGCCAGTCGATCTCGAGCAGCACGTCGATGCCCGCGCGCAGCTGGGACTCGATCCACAGCCGCGAGGTCGCGTAGAAATTGCCGTGCACCTCGGCGCTCTCGAGGAACTCGCCGGCCGCGCGCCGCCGCATGAACTCGTCGACTGTCACGAAGTGGTATTCGCGGCCGTCGGTCTCGCCCGGCCGCGGTGGCCGCGTCGTGTGGGAGACCGACAGCGCGATGCCGGCATCCTGCGCCAGCAGCGCGTTGACCAGCGTCGACTTGCCGGCGCCCGACGGGGCGACCACGAGAAAGACGTTGCCGGCATGGCTGCCGTCGAGTGCGGGCAGGGTGGGTGTGGGGTTCATTCGAGGTTCTGGATCTGTTCGCGCATCTGCTCGATCAGCAGCTTCAGCTCGACCGAGGCGTTGGTCATCTCGATCGCCGCGGCCTTGGAGCCCAGCGTGTTGGCTTCGCGGTTGAGTTCCTGCATCAGGAAGTCGAGGCGCCGTCCGACCGGCCCGCCGGCATCGAGCACGCGGCGCACCTCGTTCACGTGCGTGGTCAGCCGCTTCAGTTCCTCGTCCACGTCCATGCGCAGGCCGTACAGCGTCACTTCCTGGCGGATGCGGTCAGCCACCTCCTCGCGCGTCAGCGTGGCGGCGGCAGCCAGCGTGTTGCCGAGCGCCTGCTCGAGCCGTTCAGCGAGCTTGCGTTCGACGGCGGCGAGCAGGTCGGGCGCGCGCGCCTTGACCTGGGCGGCCACCGCATCGATCGCAGTGCAGTGCGCGAGCAGCACGTCGCGCAGGGCTGCACCTTCGCGCTGGCGCGACGCCGTGAGCGCATCGATGGCCTCGGCCAGCGCATCGAGCACCGCCGCGCGCAGCGCCTCGGGATCGGCCACCGGCGCGTCGACGATGCCGGGCCAGGCCAGGATCTCGGCGGTCGTGAGGGCGGCGGCGGCCGGCATGGCCGCGCCGACGTCGGCGGCCAGCGAGCGGAGCCGCTCGAGTGCCTGCGGGTTGATGCCGCCCGCTGTCTCGCCTTCACGACGGGCGATGCCGAGGCGGCACTCCATCTTGCCGCGATTGACACGCGCGCTGATCGCCTCCCGCAGCGCCGGCTCGGCGCTGCGCAACTCGTCGGGATAGCGCACCGACAGGTCGAGGAAACGCGAGTTCACCGACTTCAGTTCGACGGTGACGGGACCGATCGCCGTCGGGCGGCTGGCCACCGCGAAGCCGGTCATGCTCGCAACGGGTTTCATCGGGCGTCGTCCCTGCTCAGATGCGTCCCGGCGGTCTCGAACCACCGGTATGGCCGTGTTTTCGAGCCTAATGAAGGCTTCGGGACGACCAACCCTTTTCGCTAGAATCGTCCCGATATTCCCACGCAGCAGTGCTCATGCCGGCGCAGACCAACGCATCCTTGCCCGAAGGCCTCGAAGTCGGCGGCTACCGCATTGTAAAGAAGATATCCAGCGGCGGATTCTCGATCGTGTACCTCGCGACCGACGAGAACGGCAACTCGGTGGCGATCAAGGAGTACATGCCGGCGGCGCTCGCGCAGCGCAAGCCGGGCGAACTTTCGCCCTACGTCTCGCCCGAGAACCTCAACACCTACCGCATCGGCCTGAAGTGCTTCTTCGAGGAAGGGCGTGCGCTCGCCTCGATCTACCACCCGAACATCGTGCGGGTGATCAACTTCTTCCGCTCGAACGACACCGTCTACATGGTGATGAACTACGAGTCGGGCCGCTCGACTGCGCGAGGTGCACTCCAACCGCCTGCTGCATCTCGACGTCAAGCCCGCCAATATCTACCTGCGCATGGACGGCACGCCGATCCTGCTCGATTTCGGCGCCGCGCGGCAGACCCTGCAGCGCGACATCAGCAAGACCTATCCGATGTACACGCCGGGCTTCGCGGCCCCGGAGCTTTACAAGCGCGACGCCGAGCTAGCTGATCTCGATGGTCGAGCGCTGCCTGCGGCTGAACTCGCTGGAGCGGCCGCAGACCGTCTATGCGGTGCAGAAGGAGCTGCTGCAGAATGTGCCGGAGCGGCCGGAGTTCTCGATCATGGAACGCACCGGCGCCCGCTGGCGCAGCCTCCAGGACCGCGTGACGCGGTTCATGAAGGACCACAACATCACGTGGTTCTAGGCGGGCGAAAGTGCAACCCTACTTTCGCGCGGTCAGTTTGAAAAATTCGCTGGCGAAGCCAGTCGAATTTTTTCATCACAAAGACGGAAAGAGCTGGCACTGTGCTACCTCGGGTGAGGAGCGCTGATGCGGTTCTCGGTCTACCAGGAAAGCAAGAAGGGCGGCCGGCGGGTCAACCAGGACCGCATGGGCTACCTGTACACGCGCGATTCGATGCTGATCCTGGTGGCCGACGGCATGGGCGGCCACGCGCGCGGCGAAGTCGCCTCGCAGATGACGCTGCAGACGATCGCCTCGATCTACCAGCGCGACGCCAAGCCGATCCTGCCGGACCCGACGCGCTTTCTCGAGGAGTCGGTGCTGGCCGCGCACCGCGAGCTGCACCGCTACCGCGCCGAGCACAGCCTGCCGGAGGCGCCGCGCACGACGCTGGTCGCCTGCATCGTGCAGCAGGGCGTGGCGATCTGGGCGCATGTCGGCGACTCGCGCCTGTACCTGATCCGCGGCGGCAAGATCCTCGAGCGCACCATCGATCACTCGCGGGTGCATCACCTGGTCCAGTCCGGGCTGATCCGGCCCGAGGATGCCAAGGACCATCCTGAGCGCAACCGCATCTTCAACTGCATCGGGGCCTACGTCGCGCCGACGGTGGAGGTCAGCCGGCCCTTTGCGATGCGCAACGGCGACACGCTGCTGCTGTGTTCCGATGGCCTGTGGGGTGCGCTCAACGATCGCCAGATTGCCGAGGCCTTCACCGGCAAGACGGTGATGCGGGCGGTGCCCGAGCTGATGGAACTTGCGCTCGAACTGTCGGGGCCGGAAGCCGACAACTGCACCGCCATCGCGATGACGTGGGCCGGTACCGAGTCGGTGGAAATGGTGCCGCCGACCGAAGACCCGGTGTCCACGCTGCTGATCCCGGAAGGCACGGTGGCGTCGACGATCCAGATGCCGCGCCACGGCGAACCGAGTGCCGACGAGGAACTCTCGGAAGACCAGATCGACGACGCGGTGGCCGAGATCCAGAAGGCGATCCAGCGTTCGACGAAGCTGGTCAGCAAGTAGCGGCCGGGCTCCCGCCGGCGCTTCCTCCCCGAACTGCGCAACGACGCCACCGGCGATCCCGGCGGGCTGCGGTAGCCTTGGCGGCTGATTCACGCCCTCCACAGGTTCCCGCATGTCCCAATTGACGACTGCCCCGATGCGCTCCGGCGGTCGCCGGCCCGACGAGCTTCGCCCGGTGCGCCTGACGCGCGGCTACACGCGCCATGCCGAAGGCTCGGTGCTGGTCGAGTTCGGTGAGACGCGGGTGCTGTGCACGGCGAGCGTCGAGGAAAAAGTGCCGCCGTTTCTCAAGGGCAAGGGCAGCGGCTGGCTGACCGCCGAGTACGGCATGTTGCCGCGCTCCACCCACACGCGCAGCGACCGCGAGGCGGCGCGCGGAAAGCAGAGCGGGCGCACGCACGAGATCCAGCGGCTGATCGGCCGCAGCCTGCGCGCGGTTTTCGATCTTGCGGCCCTCGGCGAGCGCACGCTGCACCTGGACTGCGACGTGCTGCAGGCCGATGGCGGCACGCGCACGGCAGCAATCACAGGCGCCTACGTAGCGGCGGTGGATGCGGCCCGCTGGCTGCATGGCCGCGGACTGATCGCGGCGCTGCCGGTGCGCGACCATGTCGCTGCGGTTTCGGTCGGCATCGTGGCAGGCGTCGCTGTGCTCGATCTCGACTACGGCGAGGACTCGGGCTGCGAGACCGACATGAACGTCGTGATGACCGGCTCGGGCGGGTTTGTCGAAGTGCAGGGCACGGCCGAAGGGCGGCCGTTCGACGAATCGCAGCTTGCCGCCATGCTCGAGCTGGCCCGCCGCGGCATCGGCGCGCTGGTGGAGGCGCAGCGCCGGGCGCTGGCGCCCGCGTAGTCGGCGACCGCGCGCCGCGAAGGCAGCAATGAAGCAGCGCATCGTGCTGGCCTCGTCCAACGAGGGCAAACTGCGCGAACTGCGCGCGCTGCTCGACGGACTGGACTTCACGGTGGTTGGACAGGCCGAGCTCGGCATCGAGGCGGCCGAGGAGCCGCACGCCACGTTCCTCGAGAATGCGCTGGCCAAGGCGCGCCATGCCGCCGGCCGCAGCGGCCTGCCGGCACTGGCCGATGACTCGGGCCTGTGCGTGGCGGCGCTGCGAGGAGCGCCGGGCGTGCGCTCGGCGCGCTTTGCCGGCGAAGGGGCGGGCGATGCGGCCAACAATGCCGAGTTGCTGCGCCAGCTGGCGCAGCACACGGACCGGCGCGGCCACTACATCTGCGTGCTGGTCGCGGTCCGCGCCGCCGACGACCCCGAGCCGCTGGTCGCGGAGGCGCGCTGGCATGGCGAGGTGCTGTCGGCGCCGCAGGGTGCCGGCGGCTTCGGCTACGACCCGCTGTTTTTCGTTCCCGAGCTCGGCTGCACGGCGGCAGAACTGCCCGCGGCCGAGAAAAACCGGATCAGCCACCGTGGGCAGGCGCTGCAAGCCTTGCGGCAGCGGCTGGCCGACTGGCGATGACGGGACCCGCAGGCGTGCCGGGCGCCGGTGCGCCGGCCGGGGCGTCGACGGTGATACCGATCGCGTCCGCCACGGCAGCGCGTTTCAATGTCGGCGAACTGCTGCGGCCGGGCACGCTGAACCTGCAGCAGCTGCCGCCGCTGTCGCTGTACGTTCACTTTCCCTGGTGCGTGCGCAAGTGCCCGTATTGCGACTTCAACTCGCACGAGCCGGAGGGCGGTGTTGCGGCCGTGCCCGAGGCGGCGTACCTGCGCGCGGTCCGCGCGGACCTCGAAGCGGCCTTGCCGCTGATCTGGGGTCGCCGCATCCTCAGCGTGTTCATCGGCGGGGGTACGCCCAGCCTGCTCAGCGCAGGTGGGCTGGAACAGCTGCTGTCGGATGTGCGGGCGCTGCTGCCGCTCGAGGTCGACTGCGAAATCACGCTGGAGGCCAATCCGGGCACCTTCGAGGCGCAGCGCTTCCAGGCCTATCGCGACGCGGGCATCAATCGTCTGTCGATCGGCATCCAGTCCTTCGATGAGGCGAAACTGGCTGCGCTCGGTCGCATCCACGATCGCGCACAGGCACTGCAGGCGGTCGAGATTGCGCAGCGCAGCTTCGACAACTTCAATCTCGACCTGATGTTCGCGCTGCCGGGCCAGACGCTGGCGCAGGCGCAGGCCGATGTGCGGCAGGCGCTGGACTGCGCGCCGTCGCATCTGTCGCTCTACCAGCTCACGCTGGAGCCGAACACAGTGTTCGCCAAGCATCCACCGTCGCTGCCGGACGACGACGAGGCCGCGGCGATGCAATCGTTCCTCGAGACCGCCACCGCCGCCGCCGGCTACCGTCACTACGAGGTCTCGGCCTATGCCCGCCCTGGCAGCGAGTGCCGTCACAACCTCAACTACTGGGGCTTCGGCGACTACCTCGGCATCGGTCCGGGCGCCCACTCGAAGCTCTCGTTTCCGCACCGGATCATCCGGCAGGTGCGCTACCGGCGTCCGGCCGGCTACCTGGAGCGGGCGGCCCGCGGCGACTTCGTCGTGGAACACGCCGAGGTGGCGCGCCACGACCTGCCGTTCGAGTTCATGCTCAACGCCATGCGCCTGATCGATGGCGTGCCGGCGCGCTGGTTCGTCGAGCGCACCGGCCTGCCGCCAACCGCAATCGAAGCCGGGCTGGCCGAAGCGGAGCGGCGAGGGCTGCTGCGGGTCGGGCTCGATCGCTGGCAGCCGACGGCGCTGGGCGCACGCTTCCTCAACGACCTGCAGGCCGTATTTCTCGCCGACCGATAGATGCACTAGTTCGGTGCGGATACGCCCATATCCAGTGCGTCACGCATTACAATGGTGCATTCGCTCGTCGTGGCAGTCCGGGTCGTCCCGGTCGGGGGCACAGCGCCATGCCTGCCGCACAAGGGTAGTGCGGGCCTGCGCAGGCGCAAGCGCGAAGCGGCCGCGTTTGGCATAGTTCCTGCGTTGCGATGCACCAGTTCCCCTGTGGGCGGGGTGGCCCCGGCCCGGGAATCGATTTCAACCACGAGCGATTGAGGAGAAGAAAGAATGGCCACGGCCAAAGACGTCATCAAGATGATCACGGATAACGAAGCGCTGTTCGTCGATCTGCGCTTCACCGACACCAAGGGCAAGGAACAGCACGTCTCGGTCCCGGCCAAGGCCTTCGAGGAAGACAAGTTCGAGCACGGCCATGCCTTCGACGGTTCGTCGATCGCCGGCTGGAAGGGCATCGAGGCCTCCGACATGCTGCTGATGCCGGATCCGGCCACGGCCCGGATGGATCCCTTCCGCGAGGAAAACACGCTGATCGTCACCTGCGACGTGGTCGAGCCGTCGACCGGCAAGGGCTACGACCGCGATCCGCGCTCGCTCGCCAAGCGCGCCGAGGCTTACCTGAAGTCGACCGGTGTCGGCGACACCGCGTACTTCGGCCCGGAGCCCGAGTTCTTCATCTTCGACAGCGTGACGTGGAACGTCGACATGGCCGGCTGCCATGTGAAGATCAAGTCGGAAGAAGCTCCGTGGTCGACCGGCATCGAGTACGAGGCCGGCAACCTGGCGCATCGCCCGCCCGTCAAGGGCGGCTATTTCCCGGTGCCGCCGACCGACTCGATGCAGGACATCCGCTCCGAGATGTGCCTGCTGCTCGAGCAGCAGGGCGTCGAGGTGGAAGTGCACCATCACGAAGTGGCCGCGCCCGGCCAGTGCGAGATCGGCACCAAGTTCTCGACGCTGGTCAAGCGGGCCGACTGGCTGCAGATCATGAAGTACACGATCTGGAACGTCGCGGCGAGCTACGGCAAGACGGCGACCTTCATGCCGAAGCCGGTGGTCGGCGACAACGGCTCGGGCATGCACGTGCACCAGTCGGTGTGGAAGGACGGCACGAACCTGTTCGCCGGCAACGGCTACGGTGGCCTGTCGGACTTCGCCCTGTATTACATCGGCGGCATCATCAAGCACGCCCGTGCGCTCAATGCGATCACCAATCCAGGCACCAACAGCTACAAGCGGCTGGTGCCGGGCTTCGAGGCACCGGTCAAGCTCGCGTACTCGGCGCGCAACCGCTCGGCCTCGATCCGCATTCCGTACGTCAGCAATCCGAAGGGGCGTCGCATCGAAGTGCGCTTCCCGGACCCGACGGCCAACCCGTACCTGGCCTTCGCCGCGATGCTGATGGCCGGACTCGACGGCGTGCAGAACAAGATCCACCCGGGCGAGGCGGCCGACAAGAACCTGTACGACCTGCCGCCGGAAGAAGACGCGAAGATCCCGACCGTCTGCTCGTCGCTTGACCAGGCGCTCGATTACCTCGACAAGGACCGCGAGTTCCTGACGCGCGGCGGCGTGTTCAGCAACGACCTGATCGATGCCTATATCGCGCTGAAGATGGACGAGGTCACGCGCTTCCGGATGACGACGCACCCGGTCGAGTTCGACATGTACTACGGGTCGTAACAGCCACGGCGCCGGCAAGCAACGGGGGCGGGAGACCGCCCCTGTTTGCTTGCGGCGACAGGTCGCGTGACGAACCTCCCCAGAATGCGGGAACTGACCCCGGAACCGCTTGCACTTGCTCCTATCCGGCGCGGGTGCCTGCCGTACACTGCCGCCGTCCCGTG
>JALORV010000443.1 GCA_025458735.1 Burkholderiaceae bacterium
AGGTCGGTATTGGGCTTGAGCAATCGGTTGAACACCAGCCCGGCCTGGCGGCTGACGGCGCCGACGCCGTTTTCATTGCCGGGCCATTCGCGGTTCATGTCGGTCAACTCGAAACCGCGCCCGGTACTCGGCCAGCGACGCTGCATGCTCTCCATTGCAGGCCGCGCGATGTCCAGCACCGCCATGACGGTGCCCGACATCTCCGCCGGGTTCAACCGGCCCATGACCGTTTGTACGGTGTGCACCGAACTCATCTCGTCACCGTGCACACCGCTGGTCAGGGTGATGCGCTTGCCGGGCTTGGCTCCCTTCGCCACGATCACCGACACGTACCAGTACTGTCCCGTGGACATTTGCACACCCTGGAAATACAGCAGGTGTGTCTTGCCCGGCTCCAGGTCATCGGTGTTAAGTGAACTCACCACCTTCTTGCCGTTGATCACGTCGCCGGTGTAGACCGTGCTGATCTCGGCCGGAGTTGCAGGGGCGCTGACTTGGGCTTGCGCCATGCCGATGCCGGTCAGTGCAAACGCAGCGATAAGCAACGATTGCATGAAATCGCGGCGCATACGGCTAACCAGTGGTTCTTTGAACATCATCAGCTCCTAGTCATGCGTGTGAGATTTCCGAGCGACAGAACGATTAGAGCACGATTAATTGGTTGCGATGGCGTGGGCCGAGTTCGGCTTGCGCAGACGAGGGATGAGTATCGGTTGCAACGCAATAGTCGGCAAGGTGAGCAGTACCGGCCATCCGAAGTTGGTGAGCTCAACGGCGGAATGGGTCGACCAGGAACATTAGGACCCGGTAGTCGACGCGACGCGCTGCAAAGCAGACTGACAGTTCGTTGGTCACGGACGCCACGGGCCGCCACCAGCCGATGACTTCATGACGGCCATGGCTTCCGGCACTTCCACGGACTATCTGGCTGCTTACCCGGTTAGCGACATCTCTGAATCGCCGCGCGGGCGGTCCAACGAAGACCCCGCACGACGCCCGAGTACCTCGGGCTCGGAGCTCATCAGGCGGCGGTCAGTCGCACTTTGGCGACGCCACTCAGATCCACTCGCTGCCTCGCCTGCCAGAGGTCGTAGCTGTACTGCATGGCGAGCCAGCTCTGCGGCGACCGCCCGGGGCTCCTGGAGAGCCTAAGCGCCATCTCCGGGCTGATTCCGCTGGCGCCCGTGAGCACACGATTCAGGGTCGAGGCCGCAACCCCCAGCTTGGCCGCCCGCTCGCGGCCGCTGATGCCGTTCGGCTCCAGATAGACCGCCGAAAACGGCCCCCAGGTTGCGGGGGCCGAGATGTATCGGTAACTGCGTTTACTGCACAGTCCGGCGGCATCGGCCGCGGCGGACAATTCCCGTCAGTGGATGTAGTCGGGATTCCGGGTGCCGACCACGACGAGGTGGAAGTCGCCATGGCCCTGCGGGATCGTGCCGTTGTACACGGTCTGCTGGGCGTCCTTGCTGCGGTACACCTCGACCTTGCGGTTCTGGATGCCCAGCTCGATGCACTCGAGGCCTTGGGAGTCGGCGTTGGCCTCCGGCACGCTCCGAGCGGGCACGCCGCTGGGTGTCACCGATGCGCAGCCGGCGAGCATGACGGCGGCGGCGGTAAGCGAGTGAGTCATGCAGCGTTGATTCATCCGACCTGCCCAGATCGCGGCCAGCGCAGGCATCACCGGGCGGGGGCGAGTGGACGGTCCGCCGGCCCCTGGGCCCGGTGTGCTCAGGGCGCCGTTTCGAAGAAGCCGCGGACGTCTTTGGCGAGCTCGGCCCGGCTCTTGGTTCGCAGATAGAACATGTGGCCACCCGGGTAGGTGCCGAAGTAGAGCCGCTTCCGGGCATCTGGCGACTTAACCGATTGCTCCAGCACGTAGCGCGACACGGTCGACTTGCGGTCCCACAGGCCGCCCACAACCAAATTGAGTACGGTGTAGGGCCGCTCGGTGATATAGCCCAGATCTTTCTGGAGGTAATCCATGAAGGGCGGCAGGAGCACGCCGGAGAGGATCGTGAGCGACCGGGGGGAGACGACGAGGTCGTCCCGCTTCTCCGGCGTGGGGTTGTCGCTGGCCTGCGTTCCGTCGTAGAGGTCGAGCACCTTGCCCTGCGTCGCGAGCAGGTTGTTGGCAAAGACCGCCTCGCCAATCCTGCCGCGATGGAGGGCTACGAGAGCCGGGTCGATTCCGATCATCCCACCGACCTTGGCATAGAAGGCGGTCTGCTCCTCCGCGTTCATGCGGCCAAGCGTCGCCAACCCGGTTAGATAACCGGTCAAGGCATAGTCCTCGGCGGTCTTGAAACCAGCAGGATCGTTCTTGATCGTACTCAGCCCGTGGTGGGCCGCGACGGCAGCCTGGGTGGGAAAGAGCGTGACCGAGTGCAGCAGTTCGTAGGCCGGGAATGGTTCGGCGAGCAAGGGCACGTTGAACGCTGGTGACAACAGCACCGCGCGGTTTAGGTTGATGCCATATTGCTCGGCCAAGACGCGCGAGAGTCCCGCAATGCGCTGCCCGGCGTAGCTCTCTCCGGCTATCGCCTTGGGCGAGCCCCAGCGTTTGTTCACTGTCAGCCACTGCCGGATGAAGCCGGCGAAGGCGTCCACATCGCCGTCCACCCCATAGTAGGGCTTCGGGTCGCCGGGCTTGCCGTCGGGCCCGGGCAGCATGCGGCTGTAGCCGGTGCCCACTGGATCGATGAACACCAGGTCGGTGAAGCGAATCCAACTGTCCGGGTTTTCCTCGAGGCGCGCTGGCGAGGAGGGAAAGCTGCCATCACCCGCCGTGATGATCGACTTTGGCCCGATCGCGGACATATGGAGGTAGATGCTGGAGGCCCCGGGCCCGCCGTTGAAGACGAAGGTGACCGGCCGCGTGGCGGGGTCCGCGCCCTTCAACGTGTAGGCGACGTGGAAGATCTCGGCATCGGGGCGCTCGGGGTCCGGTCCGATCTTCAGCATCCCGGCGGAGGCGGTGTAGGGCGGCAGCACCTGCGCCACCGCATTCATGGGAACCGCGAACCATGCGGCAAGCCAGAGGGCAAGCACCAGAAGCCCCCGCCGTCCGATGAAAAGTGTCATCTCTGCAACCTCCTTTTGTGTGTCACGCCGCACCTGCACGTCAGCGACCCCAGGTGCACTGCTACTTCGACCAGTTGCCGTCCGGCAGCATGAAGGCAGGGGTCAAGGCCTTGGTGCACGAGGCATCAACCCTGGCCACGGGGTTCTCGATAAACGCCGCGCCGATGTCGCGCGAGCATTGCGAGAAGATGAAGGTGCCGTGGCCGGACTCGGGCAGGAAGGCGAGCTGGCCCTTGGGCAGACTTGACACCATCAGCGCCCCCCAGCTCGACGCGGTCTGGGTATCGAGGGCGCCTTGCAGGACCAGGGTCGGGATGGCCGCGGTGACGGGGTCGTTCATGCCGGGCCGCGGGTGTTTCTCGAATTCTTCG
>JALORV010000053.1 GCA_025458735.1 Burkholderiaceae bacterium
GCCTCCGCGTCGGTGGCGCCGACGTATTCGGCGCGGCCGCTGTCCTTCAGCCAGGCGTGCTCGGGTCCGACGCCCGGATAGTCGAGTCCCGCGCTCAGCGAGTGCGTCTCGGTGATCTGGCCGTTGTCGTCCTGCAGCAGGTAGGTGCGGTTGCCGTGGAGGACCCCGGGCGTGCCGCGCTGCAGGCTGGCCGCGTGGCGCATCGTCGTCAGCCCTTCGCCGGCCGCCTCGACGCCGACCAGCTTCACCTGCTCGTGCGGGATGTAGTCGTAGAAAATCCCCATCGCATTGCTGCCGCCGCCGACGCAGGCAATCACGACGTCCGGCTGGCGGCCGATCATCTCGGGCATCTGCCGCAGGCACTCCTTGCCGACCACCGAGTTGAAGTCGCGCACCATCATCGGGTAAGGATGCGGCCCGGCCACCGTGCCGATGATGTAAAACGTGTTCTCCACGTTCGTGACCCAGTCGCGCATCGCCTCGTTGAGCGCGTCCTTCAGGGTGCGCGAGCCGCTTTCAACCGGCACCACCTCGGCACCGAGCAGCTTCATGCGATAAACGTTGGCCGCCTGGCGGCCGACGTCCTCGCTGCCCATGTAGACGACGCACTGCATGCCATATCGCGCGGCAACGGTCGCGGTGGCGACACCGTGCTGCCCGGCGCCGGTCTCCGCGATCACGCGCGGCTTGCCCATGCGCTTCGCGAGCAACGCCTGGCCGATGGTGTTGTTGACCTTGTGCGCGCCGGTGTGGTTGAGGTCCTCGCGCTTCAGGTAGATCTGCGCGCCGCCGAGTTGCTCGCTCCAGCGCCGGGCGTGATAGATCGGGCTCGGCCGGCCGACGTAGTGCGCGAGCTCGCTGCGGAACTCGGCGACGAAGTCGGCATCGTGCTGGTAGCGCGCATAGGCATCGCGCAGCTCGGCCAGCGCGTGCATCAGGGTCTCGGCGACGAATACGCCGCCGTAGGGGCCGAAGTGTCCGCGGGCGTCGGGAAGATCGTAGGGTTTCATGCCATCAGGCCCTGGTCAGCGGCACGGACCGCCGCGATGAACTGCTGGATGCGCGCTTCACTCTTGATTCCCGGGGACTGCTCGACTCCACTGCTGACGTCGACCGCGTAGGGCCGCAGGCGGCCGATGGCATCGCCGACATTGGCGTCGTTCAGGCCGCCTGCCAGTACCAGCGGCTTGGTCCGCCGCAGCGGCACGCGCGTCCAGTCGAAGGTTCTTCCGGTGCCGCCGTACTCTGCCGCCGCTGTTGAAGGCGCATCAGCCAGCAGTGCCACGGCCGAGTGAAACTCGCGTTCCGAGTCTAACAAATCGACTCCCGGATCCATGCGCACGGCCCGCAGGTACGGCCGGCCGTAGCGACTGCATGCGGCCTCGTGCTCGTCGCCGTGAAACTGCAGCGTTGCGTCGGGCACCGCGGCCAGCGCGTCCTCGATCAGGTCGGCGGAGGCATTGACGAACAGCAGCACCGGCGCCACGAAGGGAGGAAGGCCGCGTGCCAGCGCGCGCAGGCGTGCCGGCGCCACATGGCGCGAGCTCTTCGGGTAGCAGTTGAATCCGATCGCGTCCGCGCCGGCGGTCACTGCCACGGCAACGTCGGCTTCACGCGTCAGGCCACAGATCTTGATCCGAGTGCGCATCGAGCAGGAGTGCCGGACTCGCTGCCGGCGCCGGCAAACCGAATCGCTCATCGTACTCGACCCGTGCGAGGTAAAGCCCGTCGGCGGCCAGTGTCGGCGCGGCCTGCCGGCGGTCCCGCGCTGCCAGCACTTCCGCTGCCCAGCCGGGGGAGCGGCGGCCGAGGCCGATCGCCACCAGCGTGCCGGCGAGGTTGCGCACCATGTGGTGCAGGAAGGCATTGGCAGTCGCCTGCAGGCGGACGCAGCGCCCGAAGCGGTGAACTTCAAGTTGCCGGAGCTCGCGCACCGGCGAGGCCGCCTGACATTCGGCGGAGCGAAACGAGGTGAAGTCGTGCGTGCCGACCAGCAGCGCCGCCGCCGCCTGCATGGCGGCAACGTCGAGCGGGCGGAAGATCCAGGTCGCACGGCGCGCCGCCAGTGGCGAGCGCACCGGATCGTTGAGGATCCAGTAGTCGTAACGGCGGGCGCGGGCGCCGAAGCGGGCGTGGAAGTCGTCGCCGACGGCGCGGGCCCAGCGCACGGCGATCGAGCCCGGCAGGAAGCGGTTCGTACCTCGTACCCAGGCGGTCAGCGGCCGCTCGACGGCGGTATCGAAGTGGACCACCTGGTCGAGGGCGTGCACACCGGCGTCGGTGCGTCCGGCACAGATGGTTGCCAGCGGGACGCCCGCCAGCGCGGCCAGGGCGCCTTCGAGGGCATCCTGCACCGAGCGGCCATCGGGCTGGGTCTGCCAGCCGTTGAATGCGGCACCGTCGTATTCGATGCCGAGTGCGATACGCACCGGAATGCGGCCGCAGCCGGCCGGCGGATCCGCCGGCCCGCCGCTTTCAGCCTTCGATCTGCTTGATCAGTTCGACAGCCGACTGGCGCTGGTCGCGGGTGCCGTCGCGCATCACCTCGTCGAGCAGTTCGCGGGCGCCGTCCTTGACGCCGAGGTCGATATAGCCGCGTGCCAGATCGAGCTTGGTCGCCATCTGCTGCGCCAGCGCACTGCCGGGTTCGGTCTCGCCGCGCTTGGTGGTCGGGTTGAGGCTGACGGCCGACAGGTCGAAGTCGATCAGCGGCACGGTGGCCTGGTCCGTGTTGGCCGTCAGACGTTGCGCCTGCTCGTCCGGGAGGGCCCCGACATCGGCCGTCACCGGCTGCTTCTTGCCGATCACGGTCGGGCGCGACAGTGCCTCGGCCGCAGCCGCCAGCGGCGCAGTCGGCATCTTGGTCGACGGGATGTTCAGGTCGAGATCCGGGATCAGCCCGACGCCGGTGGCGGTCGGCTGCAGCGCCGGTGCCGTCGGCATCGCGATGTCGAGGTCGGCCAGCGCCGGCGGCTCGGTGCGGCCGACCGGGCTGGTCGGCTTGAATCCGAAGTCGACGTCGGACGACGACGCGGGCACATCGAGCGTCGGCATCTTGGTCGGCGGCTCGAGATTCATCTTGGTGGGGCCGAGATCGAAATCGAGCGACGAGAAGTCGGCCGCAGCGGCGGCTGCCGGCGCCGGTGCCGGCGGAGTCAACCCGGTCGTCGTCGCGCTGCCCGGAAGGGTGGCGCGGAACTGCGTGGTCGGCGCCGACGTCGTGTTCGGTCCGGACATCTTGGTGTCGGCCGGCATCTTGGTATCGCCGGTCGACATGGTGGTGTCGGCACCGGTCATGCGGGTGTCGACCACCATCTTGGTCAGCGGCGGAGCGCTGCTCGACTGCATCTCCGAGTCGGCACCGCGCAGTCCGCCAAGATCGAGCCCCGAGGTCGGGCCGCCGCCCAGCGTCGACGGTCCGCGGCCGCGTGTATTCGGATCGAGCCGGAAGCCGGTCGTCGGCCCGCGGCCGACCGTATCGGACAGCGCCGCGCCGGCGAACATCGGATGCGCCGGGTCGACCGCATGGCCCAGCCGCAATGCCTTTTCCCAGTCTTCGCCCGCGCCGCCGGTACGGTCGCGCAGGTCCTCGGCCATCGCCATGAAGGCAGCCTTGTCACCGCGGCGGGAGAAGATCTCGAGCAACTTCACGCGCACGGCGTGACGGTCGGGCTGCATGCGCAGCGCTTCCTTGAGGATGTCCTCGGCCTGCTCTTCGCGACCGTACGCGATGTACACGTCGGCCTCGGCCACCGGATCAACCTCGTTGGAGTCGAGCTGCGAGGCGGCCGGGATGAAGCTCGAATTGAACGTGCTGGTGCCGGTATCGACACTCTGCCCACCGGTCGCGCCGAACAGCGAGTTCGCCTGCAGGCCTTCGCCGGTGTCCTTGAACTTGTCGCTGGTTTCGGCCTTGCGCTTGCGGTACCAGCTCCAGCCGAACAGGCCTGCCAGCAGTGCAACGATGCCGGCCAGTCCAAGCTGCGTCGTCGTGTTGCCGAGCAGTTCGCCGATGAAGCTCGGCTCTTCCGCGGGCGGCGGTGGCGGCGGAGCCGCCTTCTTGACCGGTGCCGGCACCGGGGCCGGTGCGGGTGCCGCGGCGGGCGGCGGCGCTTCCATCTTCGGTGCCTCGGCCTTGGCGGGCTCGGTCGGTGCCGGAGCCGGCGCTGCCACCGGAGCCGGCGGCGTCGGCGCGGGCGCAGGCGCCGCAGCGACCGGCGCCGGGGTCGGGGCTGCGGCCGGAGCCGGCGTCGGCGCGGCCTTCTGCTCGGCCTGCTTCTGCGCCGTCGCGCCGGCCTTGCTCTGAACCTCGAGCGCCTTCTGGATCGCCTCGTTGGTCTTCTTCAGCTGCTCGGCGCGCTCCTGCTCTTCCTTCATCGCGCGCTGGCGGGCAGCGGCTTCGTCGGCCTTGGCAGCCGCCGCTGCGGCAGCACCGGCCTTGTCGTCGGCACGCGCAATCTTCAGTTGGTCACCGCCCGGTCGGGCGGCAGCACTCTTGTCCTCGACCTTGGTCGTGACACGTCCGCCGCCGGCAGCCGCCGCCGGCGCCGCGGCCACCGGTGCCGCACCGGCCGCCTGGGCCAGCCGGCTGCGATAAGCCGCGAAATCGGCGCTCTGCGCCAGCACTTCCTTGCGCGCCTCGGCGCCCGCCAGCGCGGCGGCGTCGGCGTCGGCCGGGATCGTCAGCTGCGCCCCTGAGCGCAGCAGGTTCATGTTGTTATTAATGAACGCGTCCGGATTGGCGCGGAACAGCGCCACCAGCATCTGGTCGAGCGACGCCGATCCCCGGTTCTGGTTGGCGATCTTGCCCAGGGTGTCGCCACTTTGCACGGTGTAGGACCCACCGGCCGAGGACGTCGCGGGCGCGGGGCTCGGCGCGGCCCGGGGTGTCGGTGCCGGGGTCGGTGCCGGAGCCGGAGCCGGAGCCGGTGCAGCGGCGACCGGCGAGGGAGCCGGTGCTGGTGCTGCCGCGCGTGGCGTCGGCGCCACGGGCGCTGCAGCGACGGCGGCCGGGGGCGCGACGGGGGTCGCCGGCGCAACGATGTCCGGGGTGGTCTTCAGTGATGGCGGATCGAGCAGGACGGTGTACTCGCGGATGACGCGGCCGGTGGCCCACGTCAGCTCGACCATCATGTCGAGGTAGGGCTCGTTGACCGGTTGCGCCGAGGAGATGCGCACCACGTAATTGCCGTCCGGGCGCCGGTCCAGCGCGAAGCGGACATTCGTAAGTGCCGGATTGAATTCAAGATTCGCGGCCCGGAAGGCCGACAGCGGCGCCAGGCGTACGGCCAGCGTCGGGGCTTCGTCGCGTCCGACCGAGGTGACTTCGAGTTCCGCCTTGAGCGGCTGCCCCAGTCCGGACTGCACCGACAAGCGGCCCAGGCCCGCCGCATCGACCTCCAGACTGGCGAGTCCGAGGCCTAGTGCAAGCGAGAGCGCGCACCACATGGGCGCGCGCGCGAATTTGTCGGATGGCATTCCGCCCCCTGCCGTTTTAGATGTTTTTCGAACATAACATCATGGACTTAGGGCAGCAAGCTTAGAAATGGCCGTAACTCACGCCTTTATGTGAGAAATGAAATCCGGCCACCGCGCGGCCTCCGTCCGCGGCACTACAGGCTGCCAAGCAGGATGCGCAGCATGCGGCGCAGCGGTTCGGCGGCACCCCACAGCAGTTGGTCGCCAACGGTAAAGGCCCCGAGGTACTCGGGTCCCATCGCGAGCTTGCGCACCCGGCCCACCGGAATCGACATCGTGCCGGTCACCGCGGCCGGAGTCAGCTGATGGATGCTGGCGTCCTTGGTGTTCGGCACGAACTTCACCCAGGCGTTGTCGCTGCGGATCATGTCCTCGACATCGGCCAGCGGCACGTCGTGCCTGAGCTTGATCGTCAGCGACTGCGAGTGGCAGCGCATCGCGCCGATGCGCACGCAGTGCCGTCGCCGCGGTCGGCGTCGATCCACGGAATCAGGTTGCCGGCAAGCGGCACGATGAAATGCTGCGTCTCGTCGTCGCCGAGCGCGCGCTGCCTGCCGCTGATGCGGCGGTCGATGTCGAGGATCGCGCTGGCCGGATCGGCC
>JALORV010000054.1 GCA_025458735.1 Burkholderiaceae bacterium
TGAGGAAAATGCCGCAAGGTGCATGGAGCTGGTTGCCGGCCTGGTCGAGACGACGGCGAGGATTGTTCGAGCCGCGTTGGGCGAGGTACGGTGAGCGGTGGCTGCGCAGCGACTTGCGACAGCGTTGCGCCGGCGTAGCCGGCGCAACGATTGACGGGCGCCTACTTCGGAACGATCTTGAAGTTGCCGGCCTTGTCGACATCGATCTCGGCGTTCAGGAAGCCCGACTTGTAGCCTGCGTCCTTCAGCTTGTGGTACGCCATTTCGGCCCGGATGCCGGTGCTGCAATGGGCGATGATGCGCTTGTCCTTCGGCAGTTCACCGATGCGGGTCGCCAGGTCCTCGTCCGGAATCAGGACGGCACCCTTGATCATGCCTGCGTTGGCCTCGTCGGCGTTGCGCACATCCAGGATCAGCACGTCGGGCGGCGTCGAGCGCGCCAGCTTCGTGAACTCGTCGATGCCGATGGCGCCGGGTCTGGGCTGGGGCACGTAGGCGACCTGCGTGGCGGCCGGTACGCCCGATTCGATGGCGAAGCCCGCCGCCTGCCAGCCGAGCAGGCCACCCTCTATGACCTGGACGTTGGTCTGGCCGGACTTGATCAGCTCGCGCGCCACTGCGACGGCTTCACTGCCGCCGCGACCGTCGTAGACGATGATCGGCGCCTGCAGCTTCGGGGCCGGGAACGTCTTGAGCTGCGACTTCACCGTGGCCGCCGGCATGCCGACTGCCCCTTTGATGTGGCCACTCTTCGCCTCATCGGGCGCGCGCACGTCGAGGATGACGGCCGGGATGCCCTTGTCGACGTATGCCGCCTTCACGAACTCCGGACGGGTCGCCAGGAAGTCGCGCGTCTGCCACTCGGGCACGCCCTCGTGATAGACCTTGGTGTTCTTGTAGCCGAGGGCGATCGCCTTGCGCTGTGACAGCGGGCTCATCTGGCACGTCACGCCCTGGCAGAAGAACACCAGCAGGGCGGTCTTGTCGGCCGGCAGGCGGTTCACGACCTTGTCCCAGCTCGGGTAGGGCACGTTTACGGAACCGGGAATCGTTCCCTGCTGGAAGCGCGGCAGCGGTCGCGAGTCGATCAGCATGAAGTTGCCGACCCGCTGCTCGACGAGCTTCTGCACGAAGGCGAAGTCGACCAGGTCCTGCTTGGCCACCTTGACCGGCCCCTTGATGCGGATCTCGGTGGCCCACTTCTGGCCGTCCCTCTCGACGAAGGCGATGCGCGTCTCGTGGCCCTTGCGCACTTCGCGCAGATGGTCGACTTTCTTCGGCTCTCCTGCGTCCAGCACCACGAGCGTCTTCGGATCGAAGCGGACGATCTCCTTGTTCGCATCGATGCCGAGCTGGATCGACTGCGACTTGAAGGCGACGTTTTCGAAGTAGCCAGCCACCTGGCCGGGGGCGGGTTGGTGGCAGTTGTTGCAGACGGCCGGTTGACTCGGCCGGGCGGCCGGGGACGGGGCCTGCGCGCTCGCCGCGCCCGCGGCCAGCACCAGCACGCCCAGGGCGATGCGGGGGACGTTCATGAGGTGTGCTCCTGCCTCGGGTGAGGCGATTTGACGCGGGCTGGCCACGCCGCCGGCGCTGCCAGCCCACGGGACGGGTCGACTACTTCTTCGGCATCTCGACCGGATAGCCGGCCTTGCGCCACTCCTCGAACACCATCACGACGGCGGTGACGTCGGTGAAGCCGAGGTCCTGCAGGGTCTTGGCAGCCAGCGTGCAGCGGCCGCCGGTCTTGCAGTACAGGTAGATCTTGCGATTCATGTCGGTCTTGTCGGGGAATCCGACCTCGCCCCAGATCGTGAACTCGAGCAGGCCGCGCGGCACGTTGACGGCCCCGGGAACGAAACCGGTGGCGTACTCGTCCGGATTGCGGACGTCGACGATCAGCGCATTGGTCTTCGCATCGAACACGCTCTTGAAGCCGGCCATGTCGATGGACTTGACCTGCTTGCGCGTATTGGCGACCAGTTCCTTGACGCTGGCCGGATAGTTCTGCGCAGACACGTACGAGGGCAGGGCGATCGCGGCACCGAGCAGGACGGCGGCGAGGAAGCGGGCATTGCGGATTGACATGAGTAACTCCTGGTTGACGAGAGCAAGAAGATCGGATTCGAGACTGCTTTGCGAGATCAGGGCGCTGTCGCCTGCACGATCGCGCTGGCCTGGCCGGCATTGACCAGCACCCAGCGCAGCGCGAACCCGCCGGCCAGCACCAGCAGCGCCGGCACGATGGTGTGGGCAATGCGATGCCTGAGTTCAAGGGTCTGCAGCACGATCGGCACGAGGATGCCGACCGCCACGACGCCGATCCAGAAGATCAGCCCGTACCGGCCGTCGAACAGCAGCCGCACCGCTTCGATGTGCGACAGCGTCGAGGTGGCTAGCGAGATGAGCAGCAGGGCGATCAGCACCAGTTCGACGCCGAGCAGGGCAACGTCCGCGCGGATCAGGCTGTCGACGGTCGACTTCTCCGGCGGCTCCTCGCCCAGTGGCTGAGCCATCGCGGCCAGCGCGCCGCCGAGCAGGCTGCGCGGCGCCGGGCGGCCCGGGAAGACAACCGTCGCGATGTGCATCGCCGCCGCACCCGCGGACAGCCCGGAGACCAGGAACAGCAGCGGCAGGATCGACGTGTTCCACAGCGGCCTGGCGACCATCGTGTTCAGCAGGATGCCGGTGTAGATGCCGACGGCGATCCCGAACGCGATGTTGGCGAGCCCGAGCCACCGCAACCTCGTGGGATGCCGCACGAAGAAGTCCGAGGCCTTCTGCAGCACCGGCACGCGTTCGCCGAGCCAGGGCCAGGATTGCGGCAGCCGGATCAGTGCGGACACCAGCAGGATGGCGTAGACGACCAGCAGCACCCAGGAGCCCCAGGCCATTGGCGACAGCCACTCGAAGGTGATGTAGATCGCCCAGACGTACAGCGGGTGGGCGAGGTCGAGCAGCAGCGCGAGCATGCCGACGTTGAGCAGCATGAAGCCGAGCAGCGGCGTCTGCACCGAGAAGAACCTGCGCGTGTCCTCGCCGCGGGCGGTCCGCAGCATGGCCCATCCGCCCAGGATCATCATGCCGGCGACCATGCCGCCAACGAACAGGTACAACGGGATCTCCCAGCCCCAGACATGCAGGGCGGGATCGATGCCGGGGTTATGGCGCGTTGTCGTTACTTCGAGCATGGTGGCCATCCGCTAGGTCAGGTAGAACACCCGCGGCCGGGTGCCGGCCTCGGGCAACAGGGTGTGCCAGGTCCGCGTGCGCAGCAGCGTGGCCACGGCGCTCTTCGGGTCGTCGAGGTCGCCGAAGAACATGCAGTGCGTCGGGCATACCGCTACGCAGGCCGGATCCTTGCCCTCCTTGATGCGGTGGTCGCAGAAGGTGCACTTGTCGACGTAGCCCTTCGGGTGCACGTAGCGCGCGCCGTACGGGCAGGAGGCGATGCAGGCCTTGCAGCCGATGCAGCGATTGGCCGTGACCTTGACGATGCCGAGGTCCGAGACGTGGCTGGCCCCGGTCGGGCAGCAGGTCACGCACGGCGGGTTCTCGCAGTGATTGCAGCGCTCCGACCGGATTTCCATGCTGAGGTCGGGAAAGGTTCCGCGCACCTCGGTGGTGATCCAGTCGCGGGCGAAGCCGACCGGGACGTCGTTCTCGGTCTCGCAGGCGACGACGCAATCCATGCAGCCGACGCACCTGCGGGTGTCGATGACCATGCCGTAGCGCGCCATCTCAGGCCTCCTTGACCAGCGTGACGAAGTTCGCGTGGATGCTGGTGCCACCCATCAGCGGATCAGTTGCGTACTTCGTGTTGAGCTGAGCCGCGCTGGCACCGCGCTGGCTGCCGAACTTCGCCATCGGATTGCGCTGACCGAATCCGTACACCATGTAGACGGTGTCAGGCCGGATGCGCTGCGTGGCCTTGACGCGGATGCGGCTCGACTCGACCCCGTCCTGGTTGCGCATGCGAACGTAGGCGCCTCCCTTGATGCCGAGCGAACGCGCGGTGGCGGCGTTGACCCACAGCTCGTTTTCCTGAACGAGGCCGGTCAGCAGCGGGTTCGACTGCGTGCGACTGAAGGTGTGTACCGGCGATCGTCCGGTGACCAGCCGGAAGGCGCCGGCGGGCGCAGCGGGCGGGCGCGTGTACTTCGGCACCGGATCGAAGCCCTTCCTGGCCAGTTGCTCGGACCAGAACTCGACCTTGCCCGAGGGTGTGTCGAACGACAGTTCGAGGCCTTCCTCGACGGTGATCGGCTTGGGCTCGGCGAGGAAGACGCCTTCCCGCTCGAGCTTCTCGAAGCTGTACCCGCCCTTTTCGACCCGATAGGCAAGGTACTCGCGCATGTCCTTGAACGGCATGCACTCCGGGATGCCGAGCCTGCCGGCCAGTTCCTTCGCGATCCACCACATCGGCTTCTGCTCGGCAGGCGGCTGCACGACCGGCTGTCGCAGCGACAGCCACCCACGCCGGCCCCAGCCCGACAGCAGTTCGTCGTGGCGCTCGAGGAAGACGGACTCGGGCAGCACGACATCGGCGTAGCCGGCTATCTCGCTCGGCACGGTGTCGATCACGACCATCAGATCCAGGTTCTGGATCGCCTTGATCGTCTCGGCTTCGTTCGGCAGCGCATTGATGATGTTGGTCGCATAGACGAACCAGCCCTTGATCGGATAGGGCTTGCCGGTCAGGGTCGCCTCGCGCAATCCGGTGGTGACCGGCTCATCGGCGAACGGATAGCGCTCGCCGTTCGGGTTGTCGGCCAGCGGCTTGCCGGACTGTGGCGGCTTCGGCAGCGGATAGGCCGGGAGGCTGAAGCCTTGCTGCACGAAGAAGCCGCCCTTGCGGCCCCAGTTGCCCATCAGGGCATTGAGCAGTGCGATGGCCCGGCTGCGCTGCGTATCGTCGCCGTACCAGTTGACGCGCCGCCCGGGGTGAATGATCGTGGCCGGCCGCCGCGAGGAGAACTCGCGTGCGGTGACGCGAATCAGCTGCGCGTCGATGTCGGTCTCGGCCGCCGCCCACTCCGGCGTGTAGCGGGCCACCTCGGCCGCGAACTTTTCGAAGCCGACTCCGTGGCGCTCTACGAAAGCACGGTCGTAGCGGCCTTCCGTCACCACGACGTTGATCCAGGCGAGGATCAGCGCCAGGTCGGTGCCCGGCTTGATCGGCAGCCAGTACTTGGCCTTGCTGGCTGCCACCGAGTGGCGCGGATCGACCACGATGACCGGAATGCGGCGCCCGACCGCCTGCGCGAACTCCTGCACCTGCGTGTTGTGCATGTTCTCGCCCAGGTGCGAGCCGACCAGCACCAGGCAGTCGGTATTCTCGATGTCGGTCGGCTCGGGCGAGCCCAGCCCGGTGCCGAAGGTGAGCAGGAATCCGATGTCACGCGGTCCCCGGCACTGGGCGAACGAGGGACCCGCGAAGTTGATGCAGCCGTAGCTCTTCAGTACGTGCAGCAGGAAACGCGCGCCGATGCCGTGGTTGAAGGTGGCGATCGATTCGGCCCCGTGCTCGGACTTGATCTTCTGCATCTTCGCCGCGATGAAGTCGAGCGCCTCGCCCCAGGTGACGGACTTCCACTGCTCCTTGCCGCGCTCGCCGACCCGCAGCAGCGGGGTGCGGAGGCGGTCGGGGTCGTTGACGGCGCCCACCGCCCCGGTTCCGCGCGGGCAGAGGCGGCCCCGGCTCTGCGGGTCGGCCGGGTTGCCAACGAACTTCCAGAGACGGCCGTCGCGCACGTGGGCGATCCCGCCGCATCGCCAGAAACACATCTCGCAGAAGGTCGGAACCGTCGTCACCGGACCACTGCCCGGTGCGCCGGCGGCGCGGGCCGCCAGCCCCGCCGGATCGATGGCGATGGCGGCTCCGGCCGCCGCCGACATCGACGAGACCTGCAGGAAGCGGCGGCGGGAGACT